>JAFGOE010000035.1 GCA_016926625.1 Candidatus Zhuqueibacterota bacterium | reverse complement strand
TCGAACCCGCGACACCTGGCTTGGGAAGCCAGTGCTCTACCAGCTGAGCTACATTCGCTTATATCAATATTGAACATGTTGTTTTCATTAATCTGATTTATCGCTAGAAAATAAACTATTTTCGGTAAAAAGTCAAGCGAATTTTTTATCGTTACCTTATCTTAACAATATTTCACGGTCAATTTCATTTAATATATATTTGAAATCATGAGACTTATCGATTTCATACCATTTTATGTTTTTATTTTTATTGAACCAGGTTAGTTGTCTCTTTGCATAATTCCTTGTATTCTTCTTAATTAGATCAATCATTTCGTATTCTTTGAGTTCACCATCAAAGAACTGAAACACTTCTCGATAGCCCACGGTCTGTAAACTGGGTAGATTTTTATCGTAATTCATCTGTTGTAATTGTCTTACTTCGTCGATTAGTCCATGGCGCAGCATGTCGTCCACACGCTGCTCAATGTGCCGATATAATTTTGCCCTGTTCATCGTTAATCCGATATACAGGGGTTTAAAATTACATGTTTCTGAATCAAGCGACTGCAGTGTCGACAGGGGAGTTCCGGTAATTTCATAGACTTCTATCGCTCTTAAGATACGCTGGCGGTCGTTAGGATGAATTCTGGTCGCTAAGGTCGGATCGATCTTTTTCAGATGATCGTAGAGTACGTCTAAACCCTTTTCTATGCTTCTCTGTTGCAATTCGGTCTTAAGAGATTCATCATGCGCCTCTATATCGAACATTCCCTCGACTAACGCTCGGATATAGAAACCTGCACCACCGACGACTACCGGATCCTTTCCGCGTGTAACGATATCGTCGATGACTTTTCTGGCCTGCTTACCATACAGTCCGGCGCTATAATATTGTTCCGGGGTAATGATGTCGATGAAATGATGCGGTATCATGTCACGCTCAGCCAGCGATGGCTTGGCCGTTCCGATGTCCATGTATTTATATATCTGTCTGGAATCCGCCGAAACAATTTCACAGTCGCGATACCTTGCATAAAACATGGAAAAATTGGTTTTACCGACGCCCGTTGGTCCAACTATGATTAAGGCCTTGCGTTTTGTCTCGTCCTTTTTTCTCATTTAACTTCACTATTTTTTATTCTTACTTTTCTGCCTTATTCAACACAGTACGATGTTTTATCTGACGTGATCAGGTGCGATGAAAACGCTTGTTCAGTTCATCGATCGAGATATTGATGATGATGGGACGTCCGTGGGGACAGAAATAGGGACTCTGGGTGGCGAATAGTTGATCAATCAGCATATTCATTTCGGTTAACGTTAACTTATCACCAGCTTTAATAGCGGATTTACAGGAAAATGATTTTGCCAGGTTATCTCTGAGGTCGAGACTGTTGTTCATGTTTTTCTTAAATTCATCGATGATCTCTGCAAGTATAGTCTCCTCATTACCCAGTTTCAGATCACCGGGCACACCCTCGATGACCACCGTATTCCCCCCGAACCCTTTAATAACGAATCCCAGATGTTCCAGATAGGGTAAGATTTCATTTAATATAGAGTAATCTTCCGGAGTTAATTCCTGTATGATCGGAAACAGAAGTTGCTGGGACGAGGGCTTCCGTTTCTCAAAGTTGTGCAGGGCACGTTCGTATAATATGCGTTCGTGCGCTACATGTTGGTCGATAATGATAATACCGCTTCGAATTTCTGAAATAATATACTGATTATGGATTTGCCAGACATTTTTACGTTCGAAGAACGATGACTCCTCCTTCGTCTGCGATTCTGCCCTTGAATTGATGGGATCTGGCTGGCCGATAGGCTTATCCGGCGAGATAAACTGACCGATGTCATAGGAGCGACTGCTTTCATAGCCCTGCAGCGGCATATGGGTTTGGACTCCTCTAACCAAATTTATCGCTTCATCCGCTTCTTTGAATGTGAAATGCGGAATGATATGAGCGGAAGCCAATGCTTTACTTACAGTACTACGTAGTATACTGTAGATAAGCCGCTCATCCGAGAATTTAACCTCCATCTTCGACGGATGAACGTTGACATCGACGCGACGTGGATCAAGCTCCAGAAATATGACATAGAGCGGATACTCATCGCGAGGAATAATGGTACCATACGCCGATACAATGGCGTGGTTGAGCGAGCGATTTACGATGTATCTGCCGTTTAGATATAGATATTGATTACCGCGCGACTTTTTGCTCGCATCCTGCTTCCCTATATAACCGCTGATCTTTACAAATGTTGAAGAATCGTTCAACTCGATCACCTTGTCCTGGTAGCGGGCTCCCAGTACCTCGATAAGTCTTTCGCTCTGCGCTGACGGTTTATAATGGAAGATGAGCTGGTCATTATGATAGAGCATGAATTCGATCTGATGATAATAGATCGTAAAACGGCTTAACGTGTTTAGTATGTATCGATATTCTGCATCGTTGCTCTTCAGGAATTTACGACGTGCAGGTGTGTTATAGAATATGTTCTTAACCGCGATCGATGTCCCTCTTACTCCGGCGGTGGTTGAGACGTCTTCGATGACGCCTCCATCGATGCGAACTAATGTGCCTGCAGTCTGTTTTTGCGTGGTCGTTTTCAATTCAATGCGCGAGATCGAAGCGATACTTGCAAGTGCTTCGCCTCGGAAACCCAGGCTGTGAATATTATGCAGATCATCGTATGTGAATATCTTGCTCGTGGTATGTCTCTGCAACGATAAGATCGCGTCTTCCCTGTCCATACCTGTACCGTTGTCAACGATCTGTATGAGCGCTTTGCCGCCATCTTTTAGTATGATCGTTATTTTGTCAGAACCCGCGTCAATCGAGTTCTCGAGCAGCTCCTTAGCGACGGCTGCCGGCCGGTCGACTACCTCACCCGCAGCAATTTTATTGGTTAGATCTTCGGACAGTACTTTTATTTTTGTCATGATCTTGAATCGATTGGTCATTAAATCAATTTATCGATGAATGCTGTTTCTTCTAATTTAAAAAATAATTACCACTTTTTCAAGGTTTATTGAGCGACTGATCGATTTTGAGCAAAATTTTTTAAGCTTAATGAATGAATTGATGTAAAATTTAAAGGAGTTGAAGCCTCGCAGGCATCATTCGAATCAGAGAAATTTATCAATCCTCGATTGCAGGACACGTCCCAAAAAGCATGAGCGATGGAGAGAGCGGAGGAGAAACAAAAAAGGTGACTGATGGACAGTCACCTCTTTTTAATCGGTTTTCCAGGTTCTCATTCGATGTTGACTTCAACTCGATTTTCACCCGGGCTCAAACTATATAAGGTCCTCTTGGTACCTCTCATCGTAATTTTCTCTTTATAAACCGGGATCCCAAGATTCGGTATGATCTCTCTTGCAATAAAATTTCCCATCGAAGCAGGATTGTCAACATCATATTTCCCTATGTCCAATGTTTTTATCTTGTCCTTGTATTCTACGATGACTGTGCGAATGAGCTCTTTCCCTGTTACATCTTTCTGCTTCAATATGGCTAGAACTTCTGATCGCAACGCGTCTAAAACCATCTGAACATCTCCTTATAAATAATTAAATTAGTGATCCAATCAATTTAATTATGTCATAATTTAAACGAATTCATGGTCCTTAAGTTTCCATCGATCGACGGACC
Source organism: Candidatus Zhuqueibacterota bacterium (assembly GCA_016926625.1). Taxonomy (GTDB): domain Bacteria; phylum Zhuqueibacterota; class Zhuqueibacteria; order Thermofontimicrobiales; family Thiofontviventaceae; genus Thiofontadaptatus. The sequence continues at coordinate 70,015 of JAFGOE010000035.1, read as the reverse complement.
AGCATGAATTGTTCTATACGCTCTATTGGTTTTAAGACATCATCACAATAACACGCTCAAAATAATCATATTTCAGATGAAAGGTACCTGACTTCTTTCGGATCACTCAACGGGCCAGTTCTTCCAGGAAGTTATAAAAGTTAATCTCGTCCGCTGCTAATCCGTATTTATAGATGAAATTACTCGCAATCCACGAGGATAAAATAGCCCTGATGTAGTTTTTCGGTACCCGTTCCATAATCTTATCGATTCCGATCATCTGAACTAATGCCGACGGGCAGTGATGTTCTAGAATTTTTTTAACGAGTTTTTCATTTTTACACAATTCTGAGCTGTGAATCGCGTCGGTTACTTGATTTATTTTATTGCTCAATTGATCTGAGATATTGGAAATCGCGGCCTTTGTCGAAATATTCCTCTCTTTCCATAAAATCTCGAATTCCATCCGAGAGTTATTACGAATTTTCTTCAGAACGTCATTGACGTAATCTTCTCTGAATTTCGGAGTTTTGCCATCGACTACACACATCCAGTTTTGATATTCTTCATCATTAAGAGCGAGACTGGCAAGAACCTCCAGTGACGACGAGGTGACACCACCTTTGTTTGCAGACGCATCCTTGATGACGATGACGCCTTTTTCCTCGAGTGCGATTCGTGCTTGCTGAGTAATAAATAAGTTTGCACCCTCTACGATGAATTTAAATCGGGGAGCGCCATTCTCGTCGAGTAATTTTTTCCAATTTTGAATGTTTATCGACTTCGGACGCCCACCGCATGGCACGAAAAGATCTGCTGAGAATTTTGCGTCGAGATGGAAATTGTTTCTGAAATCGATGCCGCTCTCCACGTGCGAGCCATCGGGCAAATCGATATCTCTGTCGTTCACGTGTACGAAAAATCCTTTGGCCGAGAGTTTCGATTTTTCGAATTGCTCTACCATGACTCGCTTCTTCGCCAGGCGAGTCAATTCGTCCCTGTTGATGCCCTGCGGATCATAAAGAACGCCGCTGCCATCGATAATACAGAGCGTTTTGTCTTTCGAAATAAATATTTCATTGCTGCCTAAATCGCCGTCCGGACCGCCGGTCTGTACCTTGGTAATATCTTTCTCGTCGATCTTCAGCTTTTCCAGTATTCCCAGAACGTATTCATGGACAGAATTGGTCGTCATTCCGTAGACGTCATGAGGAATGCCTCCTTCTGCGACCGGCTTACCAGTGGAAAAAGATTTCCAGAACCGGTATCCTCTCTTTTTAGCATGATGTGAAGCCCATCTCATCAATTCGGCGGTGCCCTCGTCCGGACCTAAAAAGAGTATCTCCTCCTGCCCAAAATAATCTTTAACCTGTTCATTGGGTAACAACAGGTCTAACAAACCATCCACATATTGCTGAAATGCGATTTCCGCTTTCTCTTGACTTTCCATATTGAGCAGAATGGTGCCTTTCGATCCGCCTTCGGGAATATCTTTGTTCTTTTTCTGCTGTGTATTGGCAAGATTGTAATTCTCATCGAATATAAAATCAGAATTTTGATCATAATTTTCAGGATCGCGCGATTTTACTATTCGAATACCACCGCGAGCGATGTCTCGGAACCGTACGTGAAAGCCGCGAAAGTCTTTTCCCAGGACCATAAACACACCGAACGGAGTCTCTTTATACTCGATTGCATCGAGAAATTTTCCTGCATCGAGTCGAAACGCAAGCGATTCTTTCTCCGTCATGTAGAAATTTGTTTTTAATATCGAATCGTTGAATCGCTGAAAATAAACCAGTATGTCCCTGTCGATCTCATGCGGTAAATTGTCAAATTTTAGTATTTCCTCATCCATGGGTTTACTTTGATCAGGATCAAATTTAGCCTCAAAGGAACGGTACAGTTTTCGGATTTCCTCCGGATGTCGGTTGATGGTCTGTAAAATACGATTTTCCGTAAATGCATCTTTGACCAACCTTGTCCTCAATGTAGTCAAAATATCCAGTAAGTCGGGTCTGTCCTTCAACACCGATGTCAACGCAAGGTACTCCGTGCTGAAGCTGTTTAAAAATTGGTGGGTGAATTTCCAGGCACCGGCTGCGTAAAACGCTTCGTGCAATGATAATTTCTTCTGCCTGATCAGAGGGGACAATTCGTTTTCCGGATTGATGTAAATCAAACTGATGTCTGTCATGACATCATCCAGATAAGGTTGCGTTTTCTCTGCTTCAAGATATATGCTGATGATAATTCTACCATTGGAAAATGGCTCGACATATTTGTGTATACTCACCAGGTCATAGTAATCGATGATATCGGATATGCCGGATAAGAAGCGATGGCGCCCACTCGAAGGAATGGATGCCATGATTCTGACTTCGTTACGAACAAAGCCTTTTTCAATATAGATCTTGTCCGAACCACATGATTCTTCAAGAACGCGCTGGTAGCGCTCTTTGGCTTCTTCGGTTGTGCTGTTTAAAAATTGTTTAGCAGCGACTTTGTAGATGTCCTTTTCGCCGGGCGCAGGATTTGGCTCGATATAATCGGGTTTCTCTACAAAATAACTTCTGAAGTGCGACTGTAATTGAATCCCAGACGTCCTGAAACTCTGCAGTCTGTAGGTAGGCATCTTATCCTCCAGACGCCTCTCGATGTCGATCGCCTTCTCGTGAAGATCATTGATCAAATACATGGCCGAATCTTCCCGTTCACTGACGAAATCGACATCGAGTTGATTCCCGCCACGATTGATGGCAACAATTTCGGCTGCCAGAATCGATTCGATATGATTGGCGATCGATTCGATGGGGGTGGTCTTAAAATAATATTCGACCATACCGATATTGGTACAAAACGTATGAATCTCTTGTGAAATTCGTTTCTCCGAAAAATTACCTCGACTGACGATTAGATTAACAATTTTTTTTAAATCGGCAACAGATAGACCTGAAGACTGCGAAGCCTCTTCAAAAATATCCATTTGAAATTCTCCTAAGTATTGAATTTTGTATAAATTGAAGGATTATGAAAGTGAATTAGCTTGATCATAACAACCATTAAAATTTGTGGGGTAATCTTAAAATATAGAAGAATTTTTTAAAATATCAAGTATTTTGTTTTAATTTCAGCACTATTTTTATATTTTCGAAAATTTAAAAAAAACTTGTATTTCGATCCCATATTTTGTATTTTAAAATTCTATCGAATAGTGGATTAACTCGCCTGTATAGCGTGGATTGAGTATATGATTGACGAATTGATGAACAGATTTTCTTCAGGAGATCGCCGTGCTCTTGCCCGGCTGATCACGATGATTGAAAATGAAGCCAGCGAATCTGGACTCGTCCTGGATCGGCTTTACGACCGTGTGGGAGGAGCCGTGAGAATTGGTGTGACTGGTCCTCCTGGTGCCGGCAAGAGCACCCTCGTCGACCAATTGACGAAGCTCTATCGTAAAGGCCAGAGCTCAGTGGCGATAATCGCTGTCGACCCGACCAGTCCATTCACTGGCGGAGCTTTGCTGGGCGACCGCATTCGAATGAACGATTTGGCCACGGATCAGGGAGTGTTTATTCGCAGTATGGCGACACGTGGCAATCTGGGAGGACTTTCAGAGCATGCAATCGAGACTGCTGATCTGATGGATGCTTTCGGCTTTGACGTCGTTATCTTTGAGACCGTGGGTGTGGGTCAGTCGGAACTCGATATAGCCGAAGCTGCAGATACCACGCTGGTCGTACTCGTACCTGAATCGGGCGACTCCATTCAGGCCATGAAAGCCGGATTGATGGAGATAGCCGATATTTTTGTTATCAACAAGTCCGACCGACTGGGTGCGGATAGAATGTTGATGGAATTACAATCCATTCTCGAACTTCGCAATGGTTCTGAATTATGGCAGCCAGTCATCGTCAATACGATAGCTAACGCGGGTGAAGGTATAATCGAATTAGCCGGTGAAATAGAAAATCATATCGCTTTTCAACAACAGAGTGAGTTGTTAGTTCATAAGCAAAAAAATAGAATCAGGAAATATATCATAAAACTAGTGCAGCAGCGACTGCATTCTAAATTCTGGACTCAGGAGAGAATCGCAAGATTAGATTTCGATCTGGAACAAATTATCCATAAAAAGCGGTCACCCTATGCCGCGAGTCTGGATCTGGTTGAACATTTTATGATGAATAACGACGGGAACACGAACGAATGAAACAATCCTGACTGTTTACTAATTTTTTATCGATTTTTCTGATTGATGTGGCAAGGCGAAGGTATTTTTTTACGACACCAGCAATCATATCGATCCGGATCGTAATGGAATAACAACGCACACTCGAAGGCTCATTTTGCTGACAGTATAGAAATCCGCAAACGAAACGGTATCTTCCAATGAAAACGATGAACTCAAAATTGACAGACGGATCGATAGGTAACATGCTTTTCCGTTTAACGATACCCATGCTTCTGGCTACTATCAGTATGGTTATTTTTAACCTGGTCGATACCTATTTCGTCGGGAAATTAGGCACCTTACAACTTGCGGCTCTGACTTATACGTTCCCGGTGGTGATGGTTATATCAAGCCTCGCTCTCGGTTTGGGCATGGGAGCATCAGCGCTGATCTCCAGAGCAATAGGGGAGGGTGACAGTCATAAAGTGCAATGCCTGACCACATCGAGCTTATTGCTTGCTCTGACGTTGGTGATCATCCTCGTTGCCATCGGGGTGAGCTCCATCGAGTTTATCTTTCGTTCTTTGGGAGCCGATAATAGCGTGTTACCGATGATAAAGGAATACATGGAGATCTGGTATGGTGGTGTCATCTTCGTTATTTTCCCCATGGTAGGGAATAACGCCATCCGAGCGACCGGAGATACGAAAACACCGAGCCTGGTCATGGGATCGGCTGCTATTTTGAATCTCATTTTCGATCCGATCCTGATCTTTGGTATGGGACCATTCCCGGCGCTGGGTATCAGAGGAGCAGCGTTAGCGACGGTTATCGCACGATTCACCACATTTATCGTGGCTATTTATGTCCTCTACTTTCGTGAAAAAATGATCACAATTCATCATCTATGTCTCAGAAGCATATTGCACTGGTGGAAAGATATCATGTATATTGGTATACCCACAGCGGGTACGCGGATGATTATCCCACTGGCGGTGGGGGTCATCACGCGACTTTTATCGTCATTCGGTCCGAATGCGGTTGCTGGTTTCGGGATTGCCAGCAGAGTTGAGTTTTTCGCCCTGGTTGGGGTTGCATCGCTCGCTAGCGTTCTCGGCCCTTTCATCGGGCAAAATCTGGGAGCCAGAAAGTTCGACAGGATCAAAACGAGTATCAGGTATAGTAATCAGTTCTCAATCGTCTCTGGACTGGCCATCACCATCGTCCTTGCTTTTTTGGCAAAACCGATCAGTCTCATGTTCAATGATAATCCGCAAGTCGTGTCGGTGTCGGTTCTCTATCTGATAATCGTGCCGTTTTCATATACACTGCAAGGCGTGAACATGCTTTCTGTGACGACGTTGAATGTGTTTCATAAACCAATAATCGCTACCGTGATTTCGATGATCCAGATGTTCGTGTTATATATCCCTCTGGCTTATCTGCTGTCGAAGCTGTGGGGAATCAAAGGCATTTTTTTCGCACTGGCTATGGCCAATATTCTGATCGGAATTCTCGCTCAATACTCGGTTAAGCACGAATTTGAGCGACTTAAATTAGCCTAGACCGTCTATCTCGCAGCGTGTTTGCCTACTGCGGTGTGAGAAAAATGATAGCGAAGAGGACAGGTTGATGGAAAAATTTGAGCTGAAAGAACTGAGGGCATACCTCTCGTCTCAATCAGGAGCAAGGGAAGATCTGCCCTTTGGCCCGGATGTGCTTGTTTATAAAGTGATGAAGAAAATGTTTGCACTCGTAAGCTGGAACACGGTACCCTTAAGACTATCTTTAAAATGTGAACCGTTCCATGCGCAGGCTCTTCGTTCGATGTTCGATTCCATTATCCCGGGTTATCACCTCAATAAAGATCATTGGAACACGATCATTTTGGATGGTAGTATCCCTGTTTCATTAATAAAAAAAATGATTGATGATTCCTATAGCCTTGTTGTCCGCAGCCTTACCAAAGCTGAGCGCAATAAGCTAAATAGAATGCCTTAACGATATAGGAACGTTATGCGACGGATATAAATAATGATTTATTCAGACAAAAACAGCGATAAAAAACCAATCGCACAAAAAAAAATATATCACATCACCTTATGGGGGATTTTGGTAAATGCGCTGTTATCGCTTATAAAAGTCACTGCAGGCAGTGTAGTTAACTCGGTCGCTCTAATTGCCGACGGAATACACTCATTGTCAGACCTGCTGACAGATTTTGCAGTGTTGATCAGTAGCCGGGCAGGGCGACGACCTCCGGATAAAAATCATCAATACGGACACGGTAAATTTGAGACGGTTGGCGCGCAATTTATTGGTGTCGTTCTGTTCATCGTCGGTGTCGGCATCTGCAGGTCATCCATTACTTCCCTCATCAGAGGTGAAAAGTATTTTCCCGGACTCACTGTGGTATGTGTTGCGTTCATATCCGTCGTCTCGAAGGAGATCCTATTCCAGGTCACCCGAAAAATCGCCCTGACTCATCGAAGTTCATCACTCTATGCAAATGCGTGGCATCATCGAAGCGATGCGTTCTCCTCACTAGCTGTAATTTTAGGCGGATTAGCCGGCATGGCCGGATTTGGTTTTGGTGATCAGATTGCAGGTATGGTAGTTGGTGTGATGATTATACTAGTCGCCGTCAAATTGATCATTGATGGGTTTAAAGAATTATCGGAACATTCAATCGATGAAGAGATGGTAAAAAAGATTCAACAGGTGCTAAAAAATCATCCCGAAATCTGCCATTGGCATAAATTGAGAACTCGTAAAATTGGTTCGGAGATATTTGTGGACGTGCACATACATGTCAATCCCCAGCTCACTGTTAAGCTGAGTCACGATCTGACCCTGGAAATCGAAAATAATATAGAGGAGATACTGCAGATCCCTGTGAATACGCTGATCCATGTCGAGCCATGTACGCCTGAAGAGATAAATGGCACAGCTTCTTAAAATTAAAGAAATTTAGACCGAGGAGGACGTTTCAAAGGGACGTTGAATCATCATCTCTTTGAAACGTGAATTTTGCTTTCTTAACATGGAATCATTAATAAATCAAAAGGTCGCTGAAATAGTAATCTTGTTATCATACATCACCTGCGATAGGCGAAATGTCCATACGGCTTTATTTTTCGATGGTTTTAGATCGGCATCAGATTCCTTAATTTCCTGTGGTGTTTCCAACTCGAATTGAAATTTGATGTTTTGCAGAAATTCTTCCAGCATAGCGAAAACAAAGCGACTGAGAAAATTTAAGGGTACCTCCTCCGAATCACCATCCTCCTCATGATCTCCGAAATAGATATATCGCTGATATTCTATCCTGCTGTCGTCCTTCTGATACGTGATCTTATTCTTATTAAACTGCTTTATTTCATTTAGATCTAAAATATGCGGAAAGGCAATTTGAAAATTAACATGTTTTTTATCGTCCTGCTCAACCATGTCGTATTTAATCAATTTTACTTTTTCTGACGTATATTTTTCACGTATCTCACGCTCCATCTCATCCTTTTCCTGGGACAGGTTGTAATTATCGTCTTCGATGTTCAAATCTTTATTAAACCACATGTCCACTTCCATCGTACCGGAAGCATCTTGCTTCAAAACAAGCCGTTCTTGATATTCGAAACAACCTGAGATGACGAGTACTATCGTCAGCAGAATTGCAATGACATAATTCTTTTTCCTGTTCATGTTCTCTCCTTTTATCGGGACAAGGTCCTGACAAATATGTTTCGGTCCGAATTATTCGGAAATTATTTCTAATGATAATTTCGACATTTTTTCTGTGGATGCAGAATTATCGAATCGAGCGATGCACCGAGTCTTGTGAACTACACGATGTTGGAGAAGAGCACCCGACTCAATCGAGTGAATAGGATATCCCCTTTTTCCCCAAATAATCCATGATGAACGTGTAACAATTGTCTTTTTCAGCAATTAATTCTGGAGGACAGATGCCCGGGTGCTTTAATTTTCCCTCGATAACAAGCCTGGCGATTGCGATACACGGATAACCCGTGGTCCTGGCCATTGAACTCATCTCATGTTTCTCTTCATATCGGTCGATGAGATTGTATACATATTTTTTTGGTTTGTTTTTTTCTTTCCCTTCAATTATCAGCCGCATGACAGTGAATTCATGTTCATCTGGTTTCAGTTGCCAAAGCGGGAAGAGTAATTTTGTCGTTACTTCGAGTGGCCTAACAACTGTGCCGTGGAGATCGATCGGCTCCTTACTGAAAAATCCACTCTCACGCAGTGCACGCATGATATTGATATGCCCCGGATAACGTAACGTCTTTTCCTTCATATAAGGTATCTTCATCGTACGAATGAGTGTCCTGAGTCCATCGGTGAGAAATGCTTCAAGCGTACCGATACCCTCGAAATCGATGAGTTCCGGATGCGACATGGCCGGCTTTGTGATGACTTGTCCATGTTCGACGATGCGTGCAGGACGGGTGTATTCTTCAATTACGTCAATCGGAGAAAATGGGGCCTTATATTCATACGGCCAGACGCGTTCTGTAGGGAGTCCCCCGACGTAACATTCAAAATTTTCGATTTCCATTCGCTTATTATGGTAACCGAGCAGCAGATTGGACATCCCCGGCGCGAGCCCGCAATCGACGGCAGCCGTTACGCCTTTTTCTTTGGCAAGAGTATCGAGTTTAAAGGGATCCTCGTTGAAGAACGATATATCCACTACGTTTTTACCACTGTTGATGATGCACTTGAGCGTCTTAAATCCCATATGACCCGGTACAGCGCCGATCACGAGGTCGGCATCTGCGATAACATGTTCTATTGTCTTCGGTTTTGATAGATCTGCGTGAATACCTTCGATGTTGTGGTACAGGTTGATCTGCTTGAGGTTTTCTGCACGAATGTCGACGGCGGTTACATCATATTCACCACAGAGATCAATTGCTATGGCTTTGCCTATCAAACCTGCTCCCAGAACGGTGATTTTCTTCATAGCAATTTTGCCTCCATTTCGAAATTAGTATGAGACCCAGGTAAGAACTATCCTCCTTGATATCGATTCTAGAGTATTGATTCCCTGGCTGCGAATTAAGAATTTAATTTTCTGTTGAAGCTTTACTTCAAATTAATACATCATGTTTATCTAAATTATCGCACAATGAACAAACACAGCCGATCGGTTTCCCGATAATCTTAAAGCCCGTACAAGATCGATTGATTTCATCGAGAGAAAAGGAAACAATCGATCGGGCAGTTTATTCTTCAAGGACCGCGAACTTGGGTAAGATATCGACTGGAATTTCACCTAATTTGCTGATCACATTCTTCATCTGCTGTGGCATATAGGCGTAATCACTGACAAGCTTCTTGGCAGCTTCATAATCGCCTTCGGCCTGAATGGTAAGCAGTAATCGTAACAGGTCGCTCACCGCATAGCGAATTTTTAAATCATCCACCCGGTATCGTTGTGTCGATTCATCGTAGATAAAACCACCCTTCTCAGTGATATAGTTGAACGCGATCATGTTTGCATTTCCGTGGGCCGATTCGGCTCCGAAACGTACCGATCTGAATATGCCGCCCAGATAAGTCGGATAAATCCCTTTCTCTAATGATACAGGAAAGATACCTTTTTTACATAAATAGGCGAATGTATATAGCCCTCCGATGTCGGCCTTGCACTCCTCGATGGCAGAGTAAGTCTCTTTGAGCGTTTTGGCGACAGTGGTTTCTGAACCATCCGTCAGCCTCAGTACACCTGGGCCTAATCCGTGCGTCACTTCATGCATCAAAATGTGCGTAAACCAATGGTCGAATGAAATCATATTGAGCATTGATTCGTCGAGCACGATCCCGGCGATCGGCATATAGATCTTTTCAAATTTTGCCTCCGCGATGTTTTTCAACATCACTTTTTTACACCCCTTTGCCTCGCGGACCCGCTCGTCATTCGGTAGGTTGAAAGCCAGAGTCTGTACTCCTGACTTGGTATCTCCGGCGGAAAATACCTCCTGCACCACCTTAATCGGTGAGGCGCTGCCGCGTTCAAAATTCTTGTACGCATCTTTAATCGGCAGACTTTCTTCCAACTCGTCTAAATGTTTGCCAACCTCCTGTAGTTTTTTGCTCTCGATGGGATCGACGATAGTAACAAACGCTTCGAACGCAGCCTTGTAATTGAACATTCCGTCTTCATACACTTCGTAAGGTCCTATAACCACCTCCAGGGCAGCATCGAGATCCATCCAGTCCATGTCGCTCTGATAATAATCATTCGTCATGAACGCTGCGGCTCGCGATTTGAGGAAATTGGCCAACGATTCGTTCCTGGTGTGATCTGCAGCTTCGCGTAACAGTTTTGCGGCTGGCTCGAGCCATTTCTTGTATTCCTCGGAATAGGGTACGGCTTTTAAAGATTTGCCTTCCCGCCTGATTACAGTGAATGTTTGTTCAAAATCATATTTATCTTCCGGATTCAACGTGATCCAGTTTTCGAATTCTTCTTTGGTCATGTCCACTGGATAGAAATTAGCTCCTTCGGGTTTGAGCATTTCGTTGATAAATGGTTTATCACCGTCGAGACGATTAAAGGGGCTGAACATAATGGTGAATAAGTCTTTATACGGAGCATCCATCGGATCATCGCTCTTCATTAGCTCGTCACGGATATCTCCGTTCTGATGATAGACCTGATGCAGGAAGATCTCATCCATGTATTTTGCGGCTTCGACGATCGCGTGCAATGCTTTAGTTTCATGTTCATCCAGCAAGGTTTGGTCGTAGCTGATATAAACTGGTTCAAATTTAACGAGTTGCTGTTTTACATAATTCATGTCCGCTTTGGACTGGATAGCGCTTTTACCGCAGTTCATCATAGTCAGCATTAATAATAGAATCAATGATATCACAGATATTTTGTACATTAGTATCTCCTCTTCGTTTTATCATTAAAATTTTTCTGATAGCGGCACACGGCCATTAAGTATTCGAATTAAATAATCATAGGTGATCAGTTATTCTTAACCAGTAAGATGATGCTGCTGGGAAAATCGTCTACAATACCAAATTGCAACCAGAGTTATCCTGTTACATCATACAGTTCATCCATATTAATATAATGAGATTGTTTAAATTAATCAAGAGAGAAATAAAAAAAATGACTTATTCAACTAATTAAAAATCATGAAATAATAAAAGTATTTGCAAACCTGAGAAATAATTTATATTTTAGATGAATAAAATTTAAGTATGAGTGTATCATCATTGAAACGATAGATGAGCCATGAATAATAATCGGGAAGCAGATGAGTCAGAATTGATTCGTAGAAGTCGCATGGGTGATAAAGATGCCTTTGGCCAGTTGGTGTGTATTTATATGAAACGGGCTTATTTCAGCGCTTTAGGTCTTGTTTCGTCGCACGAGGCAGCTCTGGATCTTTCACAGGAGGCTTTCGTGCGAGCCTATCGGGCAATTGGAAAACTGGATCCGGAAAGAAAATTTTACACCTGGCTTTATCAGATATTACGGAACCTCTGTTTTAACTATATCCGTGATCGGGCGAGACATGCTCGACCATTCTCCGAACTCGATGAACAGAAAATGCAGCAAATAGCCGATGCGTCTCAGGATGCATCATCGCGTGTCGAGACCGATGAGTTACATCAGCAGTTGCGGAGAGCGATTAATCTGCTGAGTCCTTTGGAACGTGAAGTGATCGTATTAAAAGACCTTCAAGAGTTATCATATAAAGAGATTGCAGAGGTACTGGGATGCCCGGTCGGCACGGTCATGTCCCGACTCTATAATGCACGCAAAGCGCTTAGAAACAGCATGAAGGAGTATATGAATGACCGAAACTAATTTTAGCAACTCTTCTCTTGATACTCGCAAACGATTTGAATCCCTGGTCATGGGAGCGGTGGATGGAGAACTGACCAGGGAAGAGGGTGCTGAATTCGAACGTTTAATTCGGGAGCATCCTGAATTTAGAGTTGAATTTAAACAATTCATTCGCATCAAGGAGGTGACCAAGTCTATGCCGATGAAATTGCCGCCAGAAGAAGTATGGGATACATACTGGTATCGTGTTTACAATCGCATGGAGCGAAGAGCAGGATGGATACTGCTGTCAATAGGAGCAATTGTTTTAATCACATATGGCTTATATCAGTTTGTCATGAATTTGTTGGCAGACCGGCATTTAGAGACATTCATAAAAATAGCTATCATCGCCGTTCTGGCCGGTGCTGTTATTGTCATAATTTCGGTTCTAAGAGAAAAAGCATTCGTCCGTCGAACCGACCCTTATAAGGAGATAAAGAGATGATAGTAGTTACTTCGAGTGAAATTGTAGGGAAACGAATTGTAAGCACGCTGGGTATCGTTCGTGGTAATACGATCAGGGCACGACATATTGGTAAGGATATCGTCGCCGCGTTTAAAAACCTGATCGGCGGAGAGATAGAGGAGTACACGAAACTGATGGCGGAAGCACGTGAACAGTCACTGGACAGGATGATCGCATCAGCCCAGGAACTTGGTGCTAATGCGATAGTGGATGTCCGGTTTTCGACGAGCTACATCATGGGCGCTGCGTCAGAGATCCTGGCCTACGGCACTGCTGTGGTGGTTGAATGATTTTTATGCTGTCGATGGCAATTTTATAGATGATATAGGCCCTGTTAAAATGAAAAGCTATCGGCAGCCCGGTCCACCACTTCGCAACAAATAATCAAAATCATTCCTATCGATTTAGCCCATTTTATTCGATACAATTTGTTCTTTTAAAAATAGAGACATCTACGCCAGCTATCCAATTCAAGATTTTAAATCATTATGATTTTTCCGACACCACCTTCGACATATTTTCCCGGATATCTCGATTTAATCTCTGTTTTATGTTGGGTGCAGTGTGTGGGACAGATTACACTGAGGTCTTTGAACAATTCGTAGTCATCGAATCCATGCAATCCGCCAACAATGGCATATATGTCACCGAATTGGGAGGCTGTTGCAAAAATAGTCCTCATTTTAGGGTGGGAGCAGCCCACGATCAGCACCAATCCCTTATCGGTATTAATGATAAGCGATTGTTCGATATGTTCAAGCTCGCCAGTTGAGAAAACATTTTGATGGAGTCGCTTTGGTTTATCCACATAGATGATCTCTTTGGCATTTCGAATTCCTCTGAGTGAAGGCGGAACAAAGATCCTCACCCTATTGTTTCCATTCAAGAAAGCTGAGAGTCCACCAATGTGATCAAAATGAGGATGAGAGATGAACACGTCATCGATCGAAGCCGGGTCGATATCAAGTTTTCTCATGTTCTCCATCAGAATGACACCATCGGCGCCTGTGTCAAATAGAATCGTTCGCTGATGACACTCGACAAGACATGAGAAACCCCAGTCAGCTCTGACACCGGTCTGCGCTGATGTGTTATCGTAGATAATTGTTATTTTCATCACTAACATTACTTTCTTGTTCTTGATTTATCACGTTTTATTTAATTTTCCAGGTGGGCATCTTTTATTACATGGATCATTACCCATCCGATGTTGAGGTTTGCTTCTTGGTAAGTCAGGAGACGTAATGTTCGAAAACCGCATCTCCTGGACTGATGATGCGACGACGGCTAAGGATATTATTCAGTTCAGGCCAGGGTCGTCTATCGGATGATTTCATGCAGCTTTAAGATTCATAAGCTCAACAGGAAACGATTGTACCGAGGGGCCGAATTAACTTCTTCTATACCCAGTACAATATTCTGCCACACCCCTCACAAAAATAAATTTCACTATCGCTTCTGCCGCTCGCAGAAATTCCTGAAGGAATTTTGATCAGACAGCCCAGGCATATATTATCTTTTACCGGTACTATTGCTCGCTTGTAGCGTTTTTTTAATCGATCATAATGATACAACAAAGATACTGGGATACGATGTCGTAGATCTTCTCTGACCTGCAGTAAATCATCTTCACCATCAGCGTTGAATCCTAATCGCTTTACCTCCGAAATTTCTTCGATCATCATATCCAAATCTTGAAGAACAATGAGTAATTCTAATGTTTTACGAATCATTTTTCTCTTTATTGAATAGTTCTAAAAAACGTACCTCGCTCTAAAACGTCTGCGCGGATAACATTACGGCTTAGTAAAGCTTCTATATATTTATTAATCTCATTAGGATGCAGTCCGAATGTGGTTGAAAGATCATTAACAGTACAGGGCCTTCGTTTAATCGTCTGCAAGATATTGCTTTCAATGTCGGTCTGATAACTTGAAATCTGAGTTCGTTGTCTAAAAGTGGCAATAATTTCAGTATGATGATCTAATTTTTGGGCGATCCTCTCCAACGAAACTCTGGTCGCTGGTTTCACCCAGGCAACGGTGCCCGGTCGATCCAGTGTATTGAGCTGAACCCGATCGGGATTAATTCGGTGAACCGCATCCTTTAGTTTGGCTATCTCCTCGTCGGTGTCATTTAATCCCGGGACGATGAATACCTCCAGCCAGAGTTGACCCTTAAAACTTCTTCGTAATTGCGCGAGCCCTTCGATAATTTTATCGTTTTTTAATTCACGAAATGGGCGGTTTATTTTTTTAAACACTCGATCGGAGACCGCGTCCAGGGATGGTAATATTAAATCGATGGATTTAACCTCTTCAATGAGACCTGGCTGGTAGAAGAGTGTACCATTGGTCAATAAGGCAATTTTGTAATCAGGAAAATGGGTCTTAAGAAAATTGGCGATCCGTCCGATATCGCTATGAAGTGCCGGCTCCCCTGATCCTGAAAACGTAATGAAATCTAATGTAGGTTTCGGCTCTAAAAATGTTTGGAGTTCTGTAAGTATGGTCTCCCCTGGAAAATACTCTCTTCTCTCAATTGTTAAATTCGTTGTCCTTCCGCATTCACAATAGACACAATTGAGCGAGCATGTTTTATGAGGGATTAGGTCGACCCCTAGAGATATACCAAGACGCCGGGAGGGGACTGGTCCGAAAAGATAATTGTATTTATGATCTGACATATTTTTATTTTCCATTAACAATTAAATTTTAAATTGACGTTCTAAATGAACCCAATTTAGCGCAGATGAACTTTGAGATTTAGATCGAATTCTGCATCAACTATGGGTGTATCGTCTACCCTGTCGATAGTTCATCGGATTCAATCGCTGGTGCGTCGGTTTATTGTTTAATTCGATTATTGGTAATCCATTTTTATCATAGACTCTATACCAAATGCAAAATAATCATCTAAAGATCAGAGCAGTTTCCGTTTATGATCTTAAAGAAAATCTCAAGGAACGCTTTTATGACATATCGTGTTTTGCAAAGAAACATTCCATATCACAAATCTGGCAATTTTCACCGGATTGACATTTGTAATAAAATTTTTCAAAACCTTTTCGGAAAGCAGTAGCTTCATTATTATCTGAAAGAAAATAGCCTACAAATGAAAGCAGCTTTGCAGCGGTCTGTTTGCTTAGAAGATGTTCAATTTTGCAGCTATCCGCTTCGGCGACCGAATCAGGTAACTGCAACACGTGCTTAAAAAATATATCGGTGATACGACGTTTATGCAGGACAGAATTAACGACTTCCTTTCCTTTTTCCGTAAGTTGATAAAACTTATTCATGTCTTCAGCGATGTATCCTTTGCTTTTTAATTTGCTGATCGTTATCGACACACTACCTCGAGTAATGTCCAGGAGCCTGGCAACGTCTATTCCCCGTGCATAACCCGATCGCTCGAGCAATGTATGCACGGCTAATAAATAATGAATACCACTATGGGTCAATTCATTTTCATTACATTTTTTCCATGTTTGTACCATAACATTATTCTTATATTCATTAATCAAATGTTTTATCGATATAACAATATACACGATATTATTTCAACATGCAATCTATATTTTCCTAAGATTAAGATTTATTCATCATCGTCATAAAATAATGCTCGCTATTTTAATTGTTGACTTTTATCCAATTTTTTATTATTATTGTAATCTATAAGATATTTTATTGTTTATATCAAAATTGGAGCAAAAAAAATGGCACAGAAGCAAGGTTGGGTGATCGCTGCAATCATCTTTGCATGCTTCATCTTTTTAATTTTTGCTGCATCGATATTTATCAGTGGTTTCAGAGGCGGAATGGATGATTCGTCGTCTGGCGGAAGCAAGATTGCTCTGGTTGAGCTGGAAGGCGTAATTTCCGATTCCGAAGAAATCATTCGTCAGTTGGACAAATACTCTGAGAATAGATCAGTCAAAGGGATCGTATTACGAATCGATTCCCCCGGAGGCGGAGTGACTGCGTCACAAGAGATCTATGAAAAAGTAAAACGTGTACGTGATTCGGGTCTTCCTATCGTTGCCTCAATGGGTAGTGTGGCTGCATCCGGAGGATATTATGCTGCACTCGGTGCAGATACTATTTTCGCAAGCCCGAGTACCATGACAGGCAGTATAGGAGTCATTGCGGAAATACCCAATACACAGAAGTTGTTCGATAAGCTGGGGATACAGTTTAATACGATAAAGAGTGGAAAATTTAAAGACACTGGCAGTCCGTATCGTGAGATGACGATTGAAGATCGACGGTATCTGCAGAACATGGTTGATAATCATTTTCAACAATTTGTCGATGCGGTCGTGACTGAACGTAACATGAGCCGTTCGCAGGTGCTGAAATATGCCGATGGCCGCGTTTACACAGGGCTTCAGGCATTGGAGTATGGACTCATCGATACGCTGGGACTATATGAGGATGCGATCAATTTCGCCGCGGAGTTGGCGGGTATCTCCGGAGAACCCAAGACCATTAAAGAGAAGAAACGTAAGATGACGTGGTTCGATTTGATGTTCGAGGATGTCAATATTCTGTTCAGTCGCATCGAACGCTGGCCAAGGCTTAAATATCAACTGATTATGTGATCTCTCGATTGCAGATGACGAAGGGATCTTTTCATTATCACAATAACATGGAAACCATTGGACTTTATCAGTCGCTCAAACATGCTAAACTGCAAGTACCAATGCCTAACATAAACCATCTTCAGGAGTGATAGATCAGTGACAAAAGCAGATATCATCTCGATCATTTCCGAAGGTACCGGACTCACGAAAGTAGAGACCGCGGCGGTCGTTGACGGTTTTATCGCTGCACTCAGTTTTTCGCTTAATCAGGGCGAGACCGTCGAATTACGAGGTTTCGGAACCTTCAAGGTGGTAGAGAGAAAAGCAAGAAAAGGGCGCAATCCGAAGACAGGTGAGATCGTATATATCCCCCGTCGGAAAGTACCTGTATTTCGATATTCGAAAGATTTTCGAGATTATATAAATAAAAAGACAGAGATCGAAACACCCGATGAAATTGAACTCGATATAAAAGATTTAGATTTTTTGGAAGGAGGTGAATAACTTGCCAAGTGGAAAAAAACGTAAACGGGCTAAAATAGCGAATCATAAACGCAAAAAAAGATTACGAAAAGATCGTCATAAAAAGAAAAAGTAATGATTACATTATATCTTTTACGATGAATGTTCTGGTATTCTTTCCAAAATTAATTCTTTATGACCATTCCTCCCTTATTCAATTTTGGGAGTTATGGTCATAAATATTTTGGGGATTCCCTGTTCACCACTATGCACGGATCGATTAAGGCTCGATCGTGATATCCGCGGCCAATTCGATCATTGATTATTTATAGAATTTCCCTTAACTTTCTGAATTTTTTGTTGCAACTTATTTTATTATTTGATATTATATTCATATGTGCACACGTATCTTTTAAGCGAATTCATCGATACGAATACCCATTCGTTGATCTGTTCATGTGCTAAATACGATAATACTTTAAGGACGATCGAGATTTATCCCTTTTAAACCCATGATGATCCCAAATAACCATACTCCCCTATAGGAGAAACCTGAATTGTTCGATTTTGAATCTCCCGATGTTAAAATACTCACGATTACTGAACTGACACGCGAAATTAAATTGTTGATCGAATCTTCGTTCCCCATGGTCTGGGCGGAAGGAGAAATATCGAATTTTAAATTACATTCCTCGGGTCACATGTATTTTTCATTGAAGGACTCCGGCGCGCAGGTCTCCTGCGTCCTCTGGCGAACGCGCGCACAATCGTTGCGCTTTACACCCCAGGATGGAATGAAGGTTATCGTCATGGGCGCGGTGACGTTATACGAAAAGCGCGGAGCGTATCAGCTCGATATAGCGAAGATGCAACCCTCCGGGATCGGAGATCTGCAACTGGCCTTTGAGCAATTGAAGCAAAAGCTCAAAGAGGAAGGTTTGTTCGATCAGCAGTATAAGAAACCGATCCCTAAATTTCCGGAACGCATAGGGATCGTGACCTCTCCCACGGGAGCGGCTATAAGGGATTTATTGAATGTGCTGACAAGAAGATTCCCTTGTGCGGAGGTCATCATCAATCCTGTCCGTGTCCAGGGTGATGGTGCAGCACAAGAAATCGCCAGGGCCATCGATGAATTCAACGAATATGGTCAAATCGACGTCATGATCGTAGGACGCGGAGGTGGCTCTCTGGAGGACCTGTGGGCCTTCAATGAGGAGGTAACGGCCCGTGCGATCTTTCGGTCAAAGATTCCGGTTATTTCAGCGGTAGGACATGAGATCGATTTTAGTATCAGCGACTTCGTCGCCGATCTCAGAGCCCCTACCCCTTCCGCCGCTGCCGAACTGGTTGTACCGGATAAGGATGATCTGATGCATCGAATCGTCAACAATTTACGCACGATGCACGATACCATTGCGACACGTATACAATATTATCAGGATCGATTAGTAACGTTCGAAAGGAGTTACGGAATCCGTCGTCCAACGGATCTGGTAAAGCAATTCCAGCAGCGTCTCGATGATGTGCTGATCTCGATGCAGCGAATTCAGAGCCATCGTCTCGATATGCTGCGCAGCAAATTGGAATCGACAAAACAACGTCTCACTTCCCTTGCCCCGATGGCTGTGTTAAAGAGGGGATACAGTATTTGCTATCGGGAGCAGGATGACCAGATCATCAGTAATGCCTCCGACCTTGAGGCGGATGATAAAATACGCGTCCAATTTAATATCGGACATATAACCGGAACTGTCGAAGAAGTCAACGCGAATAACATGGAGCAAAATGATGACCCAGAAAAAATTTGAAGACGCAATGAGCGAATTAGAATCCATCGTTGAAAAGTTGGAAAAAGGGGATTTGACTTTAGATGAATCGTTGAAGATTTTCGAAAGAGGGATGGAGCTATCCAAGTTCTGTTATCAGAAGTTGAATCAAGCAGAGCAGCAACTTAAAAAATTAGTAAAAAAAGACGAAGACTTTCAACTCGAGCTGATGTAGACTGGAGTCGTAGATGGTTTTTGGTATTTTCGGAAATACGACAAAGCCCTTGATCAGGAAAGTACTTCCTCCGCTTTTTACGTGGTTCAACGACAGGAAGATAGATTTTTACGTCGATTCCAAAATTCTGCATTATCTGGGTATACAGGGATACGACATTAATCGATGCGAGGGTGGCGAGATCGGTAAGATCTGTGATGTGGTATTAGCTTTCGGTGGCGATGGAACTATTCTTTCGACCGCGAGGGCGGTGGCGCAATACGGCGTACCCATTCTGGGCGTAAATCTGGGCGGATTAGGTTTCCTGGCAGAAGTTTCCATCCAGCACCTGTACGATAGCATCAACGATATTCTGAACAATAATTACACGATTATCGAGCGACTCGCTTTAAAGGCAGAGGTGTTTAAGAGGCAGAGTCCGTCCGTATTTTACGGACTCAATGACATCGTTGTGGATAAATCAGGATACTCGCGCATCATTCATGTCCATATCTACATAAACGATGACTTTTTAACGACATATTTATGCGACGGCGTTATCGTTGCGACACCGACCGGGTCAACAGCCTATTCGCTCTCAGCTCACGGTCCGATACTGTCGCCCGATGTGTATGGCATCATCGTAAACCCGATTTCACCTCATTCTTTAGGCGTCCGACCGATGGTGATTTCTGCAGACAGTGAGATAAAGATCATGGCCTCGGTGAATGATCGCAATGCAACATTAAGTGCAGATGGTCAGGTAAGCGACTGTTTGAGGCCGGATGAATATGTCATTGTTAAACAGGCGGACTACAAAGTTAAATGGATACAGTATAAAGAAGGTACTTTCTTCGATGTCCTGCGGACCAAGTTAAACTGGGGCATCGATAAAAGGATGGATTGATGACGACGCCGACTGCAAATAAATCGACTCCGCTAATGGAGCAATATCTTGCCATCAAAGCGAAGCATAAAGACGCGATTCTATTTTTTCGTATGGGCGATTTTTATGAGATGTTTTATGAGGATGCTCATGTCGCAGCGGATGTACTCGGTATAACTCTTACGTCCCGTGCACACGGCAAAGCGGCGAATGTACCTCTGGCAGGATTCCCGTACCATGCTTTGGATACCTATCTCACCAAGATGATCAAAGCCGGCTACAGGGTAGCGATATGCGAACAGGTCGAAGATCCCAAGAAGGCGAAAACGATCGTCAAGCGGGACATCGTCGAAGTCGTTACACCGGGTACCACCTTCTCAGACGAAATCCTGCAGAGCAAGCGCAATAATTATCTGTTGTCTGTGTATATGGATAACAAATCGTGTGGCATCGCCGGAATCGACATCTCCACTGGTGAATTTTTTGTTTCGGAGGTCGATAAGAAACAAATTCACGAAGAGATCGAGTCCCTGGAACCGGCAGAAATTGTTGTCCCGGAATCTCAGCAATCCTATTTAAGTCATTTATTTGCTCGAAACGATCGCTATTTTCTGACGATCAGGGAGGACTGGTTATTTTCGCGCGATTACGGTTATGAAAAACTGACCACGTTTTTCGATACGACATCATTGAAGGGCTTCGGTATCGAAGATATGAGCACAGGTATCGCCGCCGCCGGTGGTTTATTATCATATATAATCGAAAACCAAAAATCAAAGCTTGCCCATATCAGACGCATACGGAGACGGGATAGCGATGATTTCTTAGCCCTGGACCCGACGACGCAACGGAATCTGGAGCTGATCAATCCATTGAACGACAGAAATTTACAGAGCAAGTTATTATCCGTTCTCGATCTGACACGAACGGCAATGGGAGGTCGTTTACTCAAACAGTGGTTATTACACCCGCTGGCTCACATCGCACCGATAAAGGAGCGGCTGACCGCCGTCAATGAATTGATAGAGGAAGATACCCTGCGTAACTCAGTCAGAGACATTTTAAAGCGGATCGGGGATATGGAGCGTATGGTCTCTAAAATCACAACCGGTAGGGCGAATGCGCGAGACCTTAATGCGTTGAAGTCGACTCTTTCAGAAATTCCCCTCTTAAAGGAAAAATTGAAATCGATGGAAGCTGAGCTCACGGCGAAGGTCTGTAATGATCTGAAGATCATGGATGATCTGGTCGATGAAATCCAACGTGCCATCGTCGATGAACCGCCGCTTTCTACGACAGACGGTGGGATCATCAGAAAAGGCTATAATGAAGAATTAGATAGGTTGCGGGATATAACACATTCGGGTAAGATTTGGATCAACAAACTTCAGCATGAGGAGAGAGAGCGAACAGGCATCCAATCGCTCAAGGTCAAATACAATAGAGTGTTTGGATATTATATCGAAGTGACCAAGTCACACCTTTCGAAGGTACCTGAAAATTACATGAGGAAGCAGACGCTCGTCGGCGCCGAACGCTTCATCACGCCTGAATTAAAGGAATATGAAGATCAGATTCTGGGCGCGGAGGAGAAAATTATCTCACTGGAATATGATCTCTTCGATCGAGTCAGACGAACCGTTGCAGCGCAAGTTGTAGACATACAGGATAACGCGAATCGGATTGCAGTTCTCGACTGCATCGCCAGTCTCGCTGAAACCGCTCGCATCAATGATTATGTGCAGCCAGAAATCGATGACAGTGATCGCATAGAAATCCGTGACGGTCGTCATCCGGTCGTCGAGAAGCTGTTGCCTCCAGGAGAGGCGTTTATACCCAACGACGTCTTATTGGATAACCATTCGAATCAAATCCTGATCATCACCGGGCCGAACATGGCAGGGAAATCCACTTATCTACGGCAGATCGCCCTGATCGTACTCATGGCGCAAATGGGAAGCAATATACCGGCCCGCTCGGCCAGGATCGGGTTGGTCGACAAGATATTCACCCGTGTCGGAGCATCAGACAATCTGGCAGGCGGGGAGAGCACGTTTTTGATGGAGATGAACGAGACGGCTAACATTCTTAACAACGCGACACCGCGAAGCTTGATCGTACTCGATGAAATAGGACGTGGTACCAGTACGTTCGACGGCCTATCCATTGCCTGGGGAGTAACAGAATATTTACACAACACCCCTCATGTCGCAGCGAAAACATTATTTGCCACGCATTATCATGAATTAACGGAACTTGAATTGATATTGTCTCGTGTAAAAAATTATAATATTGCAGTGAAAGAGTGGGGTGATAAGATCGTATTTTTGCGCAAGATCGTGGCCGGTGGATGCGATCATAGCTACGGCATTCATGTAGCCCAGTTAGCCGGTCTTCCTCGAGCCGTGATCGATCGTGCTAAGGAAGTGTTAATCAACCTGGAGGCGGAAGAATTGACGCCTAATCATACTCCGCGACTCGCTGCTAAGCGCGATGCAAAAAACACCAGACAGCTCGATATATTCACTGCACAGGAATCGTTAATACGAAAGGAACTGGGGACGATCGATATCAACAACACCACACCTTTCGAGGCGTTACAGATTCTTCACAAGTTGATTAAATTGGCGCATGAATAGTAAACCAGGCTATCATATGCGCGCAACGAGGCAGGCGGTCCTGAATAAAATTGAAGGAACAGGGTTATATGAAGTTTAAAACGTGCGTTATCGTCATATTACTAATGGGTTTGTGTCATCATCAAGCAGTCGCCGGGGATATTGTGGCCGGTAAGTATGCGGGGGAATTTATGGCGACCGGTGTCGGTGCGAGAGCGTTGGGAATGGGGGGAGCCTATGTGGGCATCGGAGATGACGTCACGGCCGGGTATTGGAATCCCGCAGGATTAGCCGACTTACAATACCCTGAATTGGTGGGCATGTATGCGGAACGTTTCGCAAAACTGGTAAATTATAATTACGGCGCGATGATGATCCCGGCCAGCAGAAGAAGCAGTGTAGCGCTGAGCGTAATACGGCTTGCTGTGGATGATATCCCTGTCACTGCTCTGAGACGAGATGATCTGGAGCTTGGTGCGATCTACGATGGCAATAAAATAAATACTCCGTATGTTGTGAGGACCATTAATGATGCTGAATGGGCTTTTTATTTAAGTTATGCGAAAAGGGTGAGCTCTCGTCTCGCCTGGGGCTCCAATGTGAAGGTCGTGACGAAACAGATCGGAGATAATTCGGCATGGGGACTCGGATTCGATCTCGCCCTTCTGTACAAACTTTACCGTAACATGAACATTGGTGTTAATGTGCAAGATATAACAACGACTCTTCTAGCCTGGGACACGGGTCGTAAAGAGGCGATCACGCCTACAATGAAATTTGGAACGGCTTATTATTTCGATATATCAGCGATCAATAGTCGCCTAATTCCCGCAATCGATTTTGATCTTCGCTTCGAAAACAGACGAACAGCCTCACAATTCAACGCCGGTCGTTTTAGTTTCGATAGCCATTTGGGGCTCGAGTATGAATTTAAGCACGTCGTTGCCGTACGTTTAGGCTCGGATGTCGGACACTTTACAGCCGGTGCAGGTTTGCGTTTACCCAATCTGAATATCGACTATGCGTTCATGAGTCATGACGAACTGGGGGATACACACCGAATATCCCTGCTTTTGATGATCAAAGAAGAACGATTGAAACGAAGACCTTGATCTGATCGAAAAACGTTACTCACGATTTTCCCTGATTCAATCGTTTATCCCATCGTGCAACACGATAGGGTGTTGCTTTATGGATGCGTTTTCCTCAATCTGCTAAATTATTTTAAAAATGATTTGACAATTTATAAAAAATTTTGTATTATCTAAGTTACTTTTAAACTTTTACTTACTTAAGATTACGGATGGAACTGAATGATTTCAAGTATGACGGGTTACGGGCGCGGCGAGGTTAAAAGAAATGGAAAAGAAGTACTGGTTGAGATTCGTTCTTTGAATAATCGCTATCTCGATATTTCACTGCGACTGTCGAGAATGTATACGTTGATGGAAGATGAAGTGCGAAATATGATCCGCGAGAAATTGAGTCGCGGCCGCATCAATGTGGTCGTTACATTCAAGGAGAACACGGTGCCGAAGAATGGCAGCTCATTCATCAACATGGAAGTCGCTTCCTCATTTTTCGAACAGTTACGCCAGCTGAAGGAAAAACTGCATTTAAGCGGAAAGATCAGGCTGGAGCATTTACTGGCCCATCCGGAGCTGTTCACGGCAGAAGTAGAAGATCTTCCTGGCGAAGAGATGGTGAGCATCCTGAAGGAAGCCGTGTCCGAAGCGCTGGACAATTTGCAAGCCATGCGACTTAGCGAAGGGGAAGAACTGAGCGCTGATCTCACCAAGCGGATCAAATTACTTGACGAATGGATAACGGATATCGAGACATTATCGACCGCCCGTATTGCAAATGAATACACTAAGCTGCGCGAAAGAGTGGGCGCACTCATCACAAATCGAGAGATCGATGAGACCCGGTTGGAACAGGAGATCTCGATCATGGCCAGCAAAATCGATGTCACTGAAGAGTGCATACGGTTCAGGAGTCATAATAAATTATTCCTGGATTTTTTGAATTCAGAGACCGCTGTCGGACGAAAGCTTAATTTTTTGCTTCAGGAGATGACAAGAGAAGCGAATACGATCGGCAGTAAGGCTTACGATTCCGAAATCGCTCATCTGGTTGTCTTAATTAAGGAAGAAGTGGAGAAAATAAGAGAACAAGTACAAAATATCGAATAACTATTATGATCAGTATTGGGTACAAAAATTACATCGCGGAAGATAGAATTATTTCTATCATCGCACCTGATTCTCGTCCCACCAAGACAATGATTAGCAAGGCGCGTGAATCGGGTAAACTAATCGACGCTACCATGGGGAAGAAAACGAAATCAGTCATCATCATGGATAGCGATCACGTGATCCTTTCGGCGAATACGGCAGAGACCATTGTTCATCGGACGAATATAACGGAAAGATAATATTTCAGGATTCGCTCATGAATGGATTATTAGTTATTTTATCCTCCCCGTCCGGAGGGGGCAAAACAACGGTCATTCAAAGGCTGTTAAAAACAAACGAATTTGATTTTAAGTATTCCATCTCGGCCACTACCCGCCAGCCGCGTCCTGGTGAAATCGATGGGATCGATTATTTTTTCCTTAGCGAGCATCAGTTTCGTGAAAAAATCGATCGTAACGACTTCATCGAATGGGAACGGGTACATGATTACTATTACGGAACACCCAGGGATCAGATCGAATCGTGGTTGAACGAGGATAAAGTCGTTTTGCTGGATATTGATGTACAGGGTGGTCTGCGTATCAGACAGGAGTATGCGGAAAACAGCGTGACAATTTTTATTGCTCCACCGTCTGTCGATGAGCTGATAAGACGCCTGCGAAATCGTAAGACCGATTCGCATGGTGAAATCGAAAAACGGCTGCGGCGAGTTCCGCTCGAGATGGAAAGAGGTAAACAATTTGATCATGTGATCGTCAACAATGACCTGGAGGTTACCATCGCCGAGGTCATTAGAGTCATTAATCTTCATCAATTATAATTGGAGGCAAAATAGAATGGGAGTCACAACAACCAATCTGGAAGATTTGGTTAAAAATGTAGGAAATATCTATGAAGCGATCGTCGTGATCGCAAAGAGAGCACGACAGATCAATGAAGAACAGAAAATGATTATCGAGACAGAACTGGGTATCGATAGCGATAACGAAGGGTATGAAGAAGATCAGGATGAAATCGAACGAGGTGAAGAAATTTCCTATTTAAAACTTCCGAAACCGACACGAATTGCATTGGAGGAGTTATTGGCCGGGAAACTAAATTTCGAATATCTTAATAAAGATGAACAGGAATAGTTAGATTTATCTCTTGTAATGATATTGAAGAATAAAAAAATATTAATCGGTGTGACAGGGGGAATTGCTGCATACAAGACCTGCGAGTTGATCAGAGCGCTCGTCAAAGCGGAGAGTGACGTTCGGGTAGTCATGACCGAGGCATCGCAGCAGTTTATCACCGCACTGACTTTTGAAACATTGACCGGCAATGCGGTCCATCGCGACCCGTTCGAGCAGGGTACAAAACATATCGAATTGGCGCGCTGGGCTGATTGCATCGTGGTGTGTCCGGCAACAGCCAATACTATCGCCAAAGTCGCATCAGGTCTTGCGGATAACTTGTTGACTACGATTATTCTGGCAGCCAATGTACCGGTCGTCTTCTGTCCCGCGATGAATGTTCAGATGTATCTAAATCCATTGTTTCAGCGGAATATGGCCGCTTTAAAGCAGTTATCCTATCGATTCGTGGAATCGGAGCAGGGTGAACTCGCTTGCGGTGAACATGGTTGGGGACGTCTGGCTGATACCGCGCAGATCATCGATTCGATCCAGAGCGTCCTTTACAACAATCCGGATTTGCATGGGAAGCGAGTGCTGGTGACGGCGGGACCTACGGTAGAAGACATCGATCCGGTACGGTTTATCAGCAATCGTTCTTCCGGCAAGATGGGATTTGCCCTGGCGGAAGCCGCAATGCTACGTGGTGCAGAGGTGACGCTAATCAGCGGGCCCACTCGATTGAAGCCTTTGAGCGGTATGAACTATAAAACGGTTCGGTCCGCGGGAGAAATGCATGATGAGGTGTTTAAGTGCTGGGAGGATGTTGATATACTCATGATGGCGGCAGCGGTTTCCGATTACAAAGCGCGACAGATACAAAATCAAAAAATTAAGAAACAGGACGAATCGTTGGTACTCGAGTTGGATCGTACCGCGGATATCTTGCATGAGGCTGGGCAGAAGAAGGGGAAACGGATGCTGATCGGCTTCGCGCTGGAAACGGACCATGAGACGGAGAATGCAATCAGGAAAATGATGTCTAAAAATTTAGATTTGATTGTATTGAATAATCCGCTCGAAGAGGGTGCGGGATTTGATGTCGATACCAATCGCGTGACCTTGATCGATTCTTCCAAACAAATCATCGAATTGACGGTAATGAGTAAAATAGAAGTTGCACATCGGATAATTGATCACATCATCATTCACATGCAGAATAATGAGTTCATTACAGCATAAAATATCAGAACTACTCGATGATCTGGAAGATTATTTCCGGAACCAACGAGAATTATATGGCAATGATTTGTACACCGAAAAGGACCTGGACGCGATCTGGAAATCGCCACAGGAAATCAAAGGGCGCGCGTTAGATGACCTGTATCGGGAGGTACACGACTGCCAACGTTGTGGCCTGGCTTCAAAACGGAAAAACGTGGTTTTCGGTGACGGGAATCCGGATGCATGCATCATGCTCATCGGTGAGGCACCCGGCAGGGAGGAGGACATCCAGGGTAAAGTATTCGTTGGAGATGCCGGTAAATTGCTGACGAACATTTTAGCCGCGATCCAGCTCGAGCGGGAGGATATCTATATTACGAACATCCTTAAATGCAGACCACCACAAAATAGAGATCCACAGCAGGATGAGCAGAGCCTCTGTTCTTGCCATCTCTTCAGGCAGATCGAGATCATACGCCCTCGTTTTATTTTGGCCCTGGGAAGGATAGCGGGACAGTTTTTAACGGGGGAGAGCGATTCGAACATGAACGAATTACGCAACAGGGTGTTCACAGTAAGGGGGGCACAACTGATGGTCACCTATCACCCTGCTGCACTATTGAGAAACACCGAACTGAAACGTCCCACCTGGGAGGACGTTCAAAAATTCCAGAAATTATATGAACAATAAGACGATGCGAAACGAAAAGGCTACCGAACATACTCCGGGTAACCGATTGCCTCCTCAGGACATCGATGCTGAGATGGCTGTATTGGGAGCGATGTTTCTTGACGTGGAAGCCGTGGCCAAGGCTACCGACTTGCTCGATGAAAACTGCTTTTACAGGACGGCTCATAAAAAAATCTTTCGAGTGGCTACAACGCTGTATGATAATCGCCAACCCGTCGACATCATCACCATGGCCGATGCTCTGACTAAAATCGGCGAATTGGAGAATGTGGGGGGTAATTATTACCTTGCCCAACTGGCTGATAAGGTCCCCTCAGCTGCTAACATCGAATTTCATGCGAAGATTGTACTGGAGAAAGCGTTACTGCGAAGGTTAATCAATGTTACCTCGAGTATAACTTCCCAGTGTTACGATTCAGCGTTCGATAACGTCTATGATCTGGTGGATGATGCCGAAAGAAAGGTGTTCGAATTATCAGAAAATCGTTTGCGAAAAGGATTTCAACCGATATCTCCTATCTTACATGATACATTCGAACGCATCGAAACATACCACCACAAGAAGGGCGGAGTGACCGGTATTCCCACCGGATTCAGAGGACTCGATGAATTGACATCCGGATTTCAGAAATCGGACCTGATCATCATCGCAGGCAGACCTTCGATGGGAAAAACCGCGATGGCGCTTAACATCGCGAGGAATGCTGCGGTGCGTTTCAATTTCCCCGTCGGCTTCGCCAGCCTGGAAATGGCGTCCTATCAACTCGCATTGCGTTTGCTATGCGCCGAAGCTCGCGTTGATTCACACCTGGTGCGGACCGGAAAGTTGCCGAAAAATCAATGGCCTAAATTAAGCATGTGTGTGGGGACTCTCGCCGATGCACCGCTTTTTGTGGACGACGTGGCGGCACAATCCATACTGGAAATCAAGGCCAAGGCACGACGTCTGAAATTTGAACATGATATTGAGATGCTGATTATCGATTATTTACAGTTGATCAGAGGATCAGGACGCCCGGAGAGCCGCCAGCAGGAGATATCTGATATTTCACAGGCGCTGAAAGCATTGGCGAAGGAACTCGATATTCCAGTCGTCGCTCTCTCGCAATTGTCAAGAGCCGTGGAATCAAGAACCGGCGATAAGCGACCGCAGTTGTCCGACTTGAGAGAGTCAGGAGCAATCGAACAGGACGCCGATGTGGTCATATTTATCTATCGTCCTATAGTGTACGGCCTGGTGGAGGCGGGTAAGGAAAATGATGCCGAAGTGATTATCAGTAAACAACGCAACGGACCTACCGGGAAAATAGATCTTCACTACTTGCGAGAGTATGTGACATTCATTGAAAAGGTCCCTCGTGATGACGATGTAGAGTTCTATGGTGGGCACTTGACCCATGATGATAAGTCCGAAAAAAGCGACGGAGCCGAAACGAGTGCTCCGTTCTGATCACGTGATCTGACGTTTCACGGGATTGGCGGATAGTATCATATTGCTAAAATATATACGTTGAAATTTATTGAAAATTAAAAATTTATGCTAGTATTTACATAAAATATGCGTTTTTATTTGATAAGTTGATTATTTTTTTGATTATAGAGCATTTTTATCTTGATTATTATAAAAAAAATACATAGTTTATAAAATGATAATAACGGGGCAATAATGAGTGTGGTCGCGCGATGGATCAAAATATTGAGAATGTGTATCATGATCTGGTAGATAAAATCAAGCGATACAGTAGTTCTTTGAATGAAGATTTATTGAAAAAAGCGGTTGAATGGAGTCATAATACATACAGAGAAAAATTACATTTCTCCGGGAAGCCTTATTTTGAGCATTGTTTGAATGTTGCTCAGATTTTAGTTGATCTGAAGATGGATTATGAGACGATCATAGCCGGGTTGTTACATGCGATCATTATCGATACCGAAATCACGACGGATGAGATCCGTAAAAACTTTAATGAGAGCATCGCAAACCTGGTGAGCGGTTTCTCTCAAATCAGTGAATTGAGATTGAAGAGCAATGATCTCAAACAGGAAGATATTCTCAGAAAGTTGATCCTCTCGATAGCGAAGGATCTCAGGGTCATCATCATAAAATTTGCTGATCAACTCGAACGACTACGGGCCATCGATGTAACATTCGACGAGCGAAATAAGACATTCGTCCAGAATATCGCCCAGGAAACGATGTCGATTTACGCGCCACTGGCGCATCGTCTTGGTGTGAATCGAATCAAGCAGGAGTTGGAAGATCTATCGTTCAAATTTCTGAATCACGATACATATCAATACATACAGCAACGGCTCACTGAGAGTCGCGACGTACAGGAACGATACATCAATCTGATCATCAATGAGCTCTCAGAGCGGTTACGCTCGCTGAATGTCGAAGCAAAAATTAGCGGACGACCGAAGAGCATTTATTCGATACACAAGAAGATGGTGAATCGTGGTTATTCGTTAGATAAGATAAGCGATATTCTGGCGATTCGGATTATCGTGAAGGAAGGTGATAGTCCGGATACCCGTTATCGCGATTGTTATACGGCGCTGAGCGTTGTCCAGGAGCTCTATAAGCCGATACAATCATTGTACGCGGATTATATTACTAATCCGCGGGAGAATGGTTATCAATCTATTCATATTAAAGCGCTTTTCGAACCTCAACAAAGCCCTCTGGAGCGCCGAATTGTGGAGGTTCAAATCCGGACGGATAAAATGCACGAGAAGGCCGAGACCGGTATCGCTGCCCATTGGCTTTATAAAGAGCGAAAATCCAAAATGGATGAAGTCGATGAAAAATTAAGTTTCATACGACAAAAAGTTTTAGAGGACGCTCTTGATCCTGATAAGTTTATGCAGAGCCTGAACATCGATGATCTGTTCAGGGATGATATCTTTATCTTCTCCCCGGATCGAGATCTTTGGCAATTACCTAAAGGGTCCACACCTGTCGATTTCGCATTTCATGTGCATACAGATGTCGGACTGCACTGCCTGGGTGCAAAGATCAATGGCAAGCTGGTTCAATTGAATACCGAATTGAAAAGCGGCGACACCGTTGAAATCATCACGTCGAACAATCAGCAACCGAATCGTGATTGGCTGAAGTTTGTGAAGACAAACAAGGCGAAGAGCAGAATTCGGCATTGGATGAAGCAATCTCAGTTCGAGCAAAGCAGGAAGCTTGGTGAAGAGATGCTGAATAAGGCTCTAAAAAGCTTTCACCTTGAGATTTCAAACGACGAATTACGATCGATTGCCAGGACTTTTAAATTTGATGATTACAGCAATTTCCTGTCCGCTATCGGGCTCGGTGAATTAACGATCAACAATGTGATACGTGCCGTCGCACCAGAAAAGCTTAATGAGACGAATGATGAATCATTGCTCAAACGGATCATTAAACGTGCGAAGGGAAACGAACCTGGTGTCAAGGTTCAGGGGGAAAAGAATTTGCTGATCACCTTTGCCAAGTGCTGTCAGCCGCTGCCGGGAGATAAAATTACAGGATTCGTCGTTCGTGGTAAAGGGGTCGTCATCCATCGCACTGATTGTAAGAATGTGCCCAAATTACTCGAGAACCCTGATCGCAACATCGACGTGCAATGGGCCATTGATCCGGATAAAAAATTTGTATCAAGAATCAATATGATAGCCGAAAACCACCGCGGTTTTCTTAGAAGTGTTACCGATACGATTGAAGCCATGAACAGTAACATTGTCAGCATCGATATGAAGACAAAGGACACACTGCTAAATAATATCATGGCCATAGAAGTTCTTAATGTGAATCATCTCGCTCGTATCATCAGTAAATTAAAAAGTATTAAAGGCGTCATTCGTGTCGACCGAATTGAAGGGGATGGTAGTATTGACTACATATAAGACACCGAATTTATAAGCATTCAAAGATTAAATAAACTAAGGAGCAGGAATCATGAAACGAACTATAACTAAAAAAGATGTTTCCAAACGTACTGCAAAGCTCGTTGGTGAAAAGATTTATATTACTGAAAAGATCGTCGACGGCGTGTTCACCACACTTCGCGAGTTCATGGCGGAAGCGGATCCTGAAGTTCGTATTGAAATTAGAGACTTTGGTGTTTTCGAAGTTAAAACGACCAAACCAAAACCTAAGGCCAGAAATCCGAAAACCGGCGACATCATTTTCGTCCCGGCCCGACGCAAAACCCATTTTAAAGCCGGCAAACTTTTAAAAGAAGTCCTGAAACAACCGATGCCCTCGATATCAATGGAAGAATAAAGCAGATTCAACCTGTCATCGTTTGTCAGAAAAACCTGGGCTTAAAAAAGTATACATATAGGGATTGTATACTACTAAATCCTTTAAGTCGCGCGTAACTGCGGATTTAATCAGATCTGATGCCATTAATGGCATACAGTCTTGGTGTTTAATCATGTGCTTTCAGTTTTAAGCAATTGTAAAAAATATATATAAATATCCGATCATAGGGTAATGAGTCCTCGTCATTCGTTCGTTAAAACTGCGTTCAGGGCGAGGACTGTTGAATTGAATAGATCCGTTCCTCCTTGAAAACATCGTTTTCGTTGGAACGTTTAATCAAATATGCTGTTAAATAAATCGTTGAATCGGCCAAAATAAATTTTGACCGATCTTTTTTATCTACCTGGTCAAATGGAACGTTGAAGCTGATCGTTGATAGAAGCGACGACAGGCTTAATTGATACATGTTATGGAAAGACGATTATTTTATTCGATATTAACCGGTGTCCTGATTTCGTTCTCATTTCCGCCTTTTAAACTGGGATTTCTGGCATATATCGCACTTGTACCTTTTTTCCTCCTGCTGCATGACGCCAGTATGAAAGAGGCTGCCCGATGGAGCTATGTAACCGGATTGTTTGTTAACATAGGCACTCTGTATTGGATCAATTGGGTAACCATTCCTGGCGCAGTGGCGGCGATTTTGGTCCTGCCTTTTTACTTCGTCTTATTTGCTGTTTTCTATGTATTTCTCCGCATGCGGCTGGGCGAGAGTAAGGTCTTTTTCGTTATCCCTTTCTTATGGACAGGTATCGAATATCTGAGGTCTCTCGGCGTGCTGGGTTTCCCATGGACATCATTAGCCTATTCGCAATCGTACTACCTGTCACTCATTCAATATGTGTCGTTTACGAGTATTTTTGGGGTCTCGTTTTGGGTCGTTTGCATCAACGTCGTTTTGTTGATGATTTTCGCGTATTTCAAGGATGGTCGGCGACTCACGATACTAATCATCGTGTTGATCTTGCTCTTTGTGCTTCCCTGGTTGTACGGCAGGTGGGTGATGCCAGATGATACCACGACCGATGAAAACATTCGAATCGCCGTGGTTCAGGGCAACATCGATCCTTTTTTAAAGTCAGATGAAGATTATTGGGATGAAAATTTCGAGATTTACAGCGACCTGTCGCGACAAGCTGCCGAACATGATATCCAGCTCCTGATCTGGCCGGAAACAGCCATGCCTTGCTATCTCAGATATACACCGCAATATCACCAAAGATTGAAAGCATTTGGTGAAGAACTTGATCTGCCCTTGATAACCGGTGCACACGATGTCACATTCTTGAAAACAGGGAATTACCGCACCTTTAATTCTGTATTCTGCCTCATTCCCCGCCGTCACGGCATGCAAAGCTATTCAAAGCTTCATCTGGTCCCATTCGGTGAACGAGTGCCATTTACTGATATTTTCCCCCAATTCAAAAGGTTTCTCGAATCGTTTGAACTGGGCGAAGGTAATTTTTCACCTGGCGATGAGATGGTAACATTTCACATCCCAATAAAAAAAAACGACGAGGAACCACGTTATAAATATTTGAAAGCCCCCGTTGTGATCTGTTTTGAATCCCTTTTTCCTGATCTGGTCAGGAAATTCGTAATACACGACGAGGCTGAATTATTGATCATTATAACCAATGACGCCTGGTTTAAACGAAGTTCTGCGCCTTATCATCACGCTCAAGCCTCGGTTTTCAGAGCGATCGAGAATAGAATTTCTATCGCCCGTGCAGCGAACACCGGTATCTCCATGTTCGTCGATCCGTACGGCAGAACGATAAGCAGTACACCGATCTTTGAACCTCAATATCTGGTTTCGGACGTGCCGTTGAATCCCCGGCGTTCTTTCTTTGTGCGATATGGGAACGTTTTTTCAATCACCATATCGATATTAAATTTAATCCCGTTGATCTGGGCTCTTTTCAGGAAGGAACAGATGTAAATTAATGATGACTCGATTAGGAAAATATGTGACGCTCTGTCTGTCGCTACTGTTTTTAGGGGCGACTGCCTTTCCACGCTGCGTAGCGTCGCAGGATAGCTATTATTCAGCCGTGAATAATTCGCGCGTGAGGCCGATCGCTTTGGGGGGTGCATTTACATCTGTCGAAGATGATATCGAGTCCATTTTCTATAATCCTGGCAGCTTTTCTATGTACAATTATCCGAAAGATGCTAAGGTGACTGTGTTTTTAAATCCGATGATGTCTTTACTGGCCTTTCAGCATTATTCTGATAACTTCAGTAACAAAATACAGATGCAAGACCTGCTAAATGCCTCTGCGCTGCTCGTAAAGTCCGTCGTTCTGTCGATTAAACAATTTGAAACCGGAATCGTCATCGGCGAAGAGTCGTTTGATAATGTCTATCATAATAAGAAATCTCAATTCTTCGCTTATAACGATCTGTGGAACGATAATGCCAGCACCCTGTTTTTGAAATTAAAACTGGCACAGCGAGTCTCGATTGGCGTAAATGGAACGTACTATCAAAGAAGAAAAAACGACACCAGGGAGACCGGCATCGGTTTCAGTTATGGTATCCTGCTTAAACCCAATAATCGTATGAATGTAGGACTCTCTTATATTGATCTGCCGAATAAGATGGCTGAGTTTAGAAATCGATTGGAACGGTTATTTGACGAAACAATGAACATCGGCGTGTCCTATAAAATACTCCCGGGCACCATGATCGCCGTCGATATTCGGAATTTGACGGAAGAGATCAAAGAAAATGTTCGGGAATTACATTTGGGCCTGGAACAGCGAATATTCAGGATAGTAGCCATCAGGGGTGGTTATTATAAAAAACGGTTCTCCGACGAAGAAATTTACAGCGCCGGGATAGGACTTTTTGATTCCAATCTGCTGTTTTCAGAGGAAAATCGATTCAATCATCATAATTTTATGATCGATTATTCTTTTGTCTATGAGCAGGAAAATCGCTGGCACCTGTTCTCCCTGGTATGGCACTTTTAGGGAACTAAACTATTCGCTATTCGTATGAACTACAGTCGAAAACTTTATTGAATGGATGATCTATCTTGATGTTTACTAATCTACATGCCTGGAACTTCATTGTTCTTTATCTGACTCTCAGTCTTATACCGGCTCCTGTGCAAGCAACAGACCATCAAACGTATGATCAAAATCTAACGGTTTTCAAAACTATGGTCGAAGGGACAGTCGATCAATTCGTTCAAGAGGCAAATTTATCGAAAGAGAACAAGTTGATCATCGATTCGCAGGGCAATAATGACCGACGGGCGATGTTTATCGATGTGTGGATGACTGGCCGGTTGCGCGACAGCGGGTTCGATTCGATTTACGTTCGTTCTGACTACGCGACAGTAGTAACGACTGATTCAACCAAAACAACCGATTTCGTCGTCATAAAATATAACGTCGTTGAATTTTTTGTTACGTATAATGGTACTCGATCCTTCTGGCGTGAAAAACCGGTGACGCGAAGTTTTATCAGCAATCTGATGTTCCATATATCAGATGAGCATGGCTACGCCAAATGGAGTGGCACTATTAAAAAGGATCAGACAGACATTGTCCCATATTCTCAATTAAGTAAACTGGAAACGGAGAGCATCGATTTTACCAGGTCGACATTACCCTCGAAATCCATTTTCAGCAGCTATGTAGAACCCCTTTTTGTTATCGGTGTGACTGGAACGGTCATTTATCTGTTTTACGCTTTAAGAAGCAAATGAGGATTAATTTATGATTAGACGGTTAGCAGTTGTTATTTTCGTGCTTATATTGATTGCATCCTGTGGTTCGAATAAACCGAACCGCTTCGCCAGTCCTGAGGAACGATTGGACTATGCCATGCAAAAGTTTAATAAGGGTGATTACCTGGACGCGAAGCAGGAATTCAGAATAATTGTTTTAAATAATCCAGGTCATCAGATAGTCGATCAAGCCCAGTTTTATCTGGCAGAAAGTCATTTTAAAATGAAGGAGTACATTCTCGCTGCCGCTGAATATGAGAAGTTGGTGAAGATGCTCCCGAACAGCTCGTATGTAGACGACGCGCAATATAAGATTGGCCTGTGCAATTTCAAGCTCTCGCCTAAGTATTCGCTCGACCAATCGTACACCAAAAAGACGATCGATGAATTACAAAAGTTCACCGAAGACTATCCTGACAGCGATTTGAAAGACGATGCGATTGCTCTGATCGGACAGTGTCGCGACAAACTTGCGCTGAAAGATTATCGTAATGCGGAGCTCTATCGCACAATGCAGCTTTATCAGGCGGCCGCTATCTATTACGAGGGTGTTGTGAATAATTATTACGATACTAAATACGCCCAGGATGCACATTATTGGCTTGCTGAATCGTTAAAATTCAACGGTCAATATGAACGGGCGATCGAAGAGTTTAACAAATTTTTGCAACGGTATCCCGACAGTAAACGAACAGGGGAAGTCAAGAATCGTATAAAAGAAACGAGATCGCTTCAAGCAGAAAGCCTGAAGACCGAAAACGACAATTCAGGCTCCAGGCAATAGAACATCTGAGACGCTTTTCAGGCGTCTTTGATAAAGTCATTTCCTCAATCTTGCAGACACATGGTGGCGAAATTGCATTAAGATAGCGGGCTGCATTTAGTTCACATTTATAACAATCTTTGCTTATCATATGAAAATTGCCATATTCGGGGGCACGTTTGATCCCATCCATATCGGACATTTAATATTGGCGGAGTGGATTCGAGTCGAATTGCGTTTGGATCACTTCGTTTTTATTCCTACCTATATTCCACCCCACAAGCAACGGAATCAAGTGACTCCTGCTGAAATTCGTCTTGAGATGCTGAAACTCGCAGTTCGCGATAATCCAGCGTTTGAGGTCTCTGATATTGAGATTGACCGTATGGGAGTGTCCTATTCGTTCGATACGATCATGCAGATGCGGAGGGACTACAATTTAAGTCGACGCGATTTATATTTTATCGTCGGAGCCGACAGTATCCTCGAGTTTCACCTGTGGCATCGACCTGAAGATATTTTATCGAACGCGAGCGTGATCGTTTATAAACGTCACCATTACAACATCTCAACATTACGCCCCGATTACAGCTCGAAAATACGGGTGGTGAATAATCCGATCATCGATATCTCGTCGACCCTCATTCGCAAGCGGGTTGCAGACGGTCGCTCGATAAAATATCTGGTCACCCCGGAAATCGAGAAGTTCATACTCGAAAACAGATTGTATAAAAAAAATGTTGATTTTAAGCATTAAATGTCTTATCATATCTAAAATTATTGGATGATACTCTATGATCTACCGGATTTCGGTCTACTTATTAAAATTATTCACAAAACTTTACTTTCGTGGGTCCAGTATCGGCCGGGAAAATATGCCGTCCAAAGGACCATGCATCTGTGTACTCAATCATAATAGTATCATGGATGTGTTTGCGATAGCCCTGGTCGTGAAGGGCAGGGTGCATACGATGGTGAAACACACCATGTTTGAAGTACCGCTTCTAAAATATTGGCTGCGCGCCGTCCACATGTTTCCTGTGGTACGCAATAGTTCTGACCAAAGCGCTTTTACCCATGCCATCGACCTGTTGAAAAGGGGCGAGATACTGTTTATAGCTCCTGAGGGAACGCGCAAACGCTACGAAGGACAGCAGTTGCGTCCTCGTACCGGTTTCGTCCGGCTCGCTCACATTATCGATTGTCCTGTTATCCCTATCGCTGTATGGGGAACTTATGAGGCGATGCCGCCAGGTCAGCGTCTTCCGTCTCCGGTCAAAATCATCGTCAAGGTCGGTCAGCCGATAAAACTCGAAAAGATTGAACTGACACCGGACAAAAAACATCTGCTGCAACAGCAAGCCGACCAGACGATGGAAATCGTATTTAATGTGGTCGATGAGATAGACAAAGAAAGAAATAAGAATTCTGCGAACGATAATCAATAGTATCGGGAGCGCTTTACATGCAAATTTCATTATTAAAAAGAGTTCCAATTTTTTCCAATCTCGGTGAAGAAGAGTTAGAGAAGATAAGAACATTATGTGTCACCAAACATTATCTGAAAGATCAACTTATACTGATCGAACAAGACATCGGTAACTCCATGTTCCTTATTCAAAAGGGGCGTGTTAAGGTGTTTAGAATGACGGAGGATGGGAGAGAGGTCATCCTGACCATTCTGGAAGATGGTGATTTCTTCGGTGAATTATCGTTACTCGATGAAAAAGAAAGATCCGCCAGTGTCATGGCTATTGAAAATTCGGAGGTGCTGCTGCTGAGACGGGGGGATTTCCTGCGACTGTTGGAGGAATATCCCCAGATCGCTATATCGTTGCTGAAGGAGCTCGCGGCCCGAATCAGGCGCAGCGACACACAGATTAAGAGTCTCTCACTTCAGGACGCCATGGGACGCGTCGCTTCGGCTCTGATCCGAATTGCTGATGTTCATGGCAAAGAGATCGATCGGAACATGATTATCACTCGTGTCCCTCTCCAGCAAGACTTAGCCAATATGGCTGGTACCTCAAGAGAAACCATCTCCCGCGTTTTTAAATATTTCGAAGACGAAGGACTGATCCATCGGGATGGCAGAAAGCTAACGATCCAGAATTATTCGAGATTCAAAAGGATGTTCCAGTGAGCGTGTTTCGTACCACTATTATCAATGGTACACCGATATAATATTGCATTATGAGCACCGTGTGATTTAACTCAAATCCGACTTCGCTGCCAATCCGGCAAGATCCGCGATCAGATCATATGCCTCTTGAGGATCAGATATCTTCTCCAGCATGTCCTCAGTTTTACATTGAATCCTATCGACCTGTGTTTTGTAATTGTAGCGGACCCGGTGTTTATCCAGTACCTCCAGACCTCTTTTGCTTATAATTTCACCGTAACAGGAAGCTGCACCGATGTGCACGATGATCATCGCCGCAGCCTTGCCTATTATCTTGTCCCGAATTTCAATATACCTGACATCGTACTGCTGTCCGTCCAGAAACATTTTTAATTCGAGCAAAGGATGTAGCCATTTACCATCACTGCTGAAGATCAACGAATCGCAATAGTATACTTCCAAAGCATGTTGCATTACGTTCATCTACTGCCTCGCCATTCGCATGTTCATGGAATAAGTGCTCGGAGTAAAGGAGCATTCCATTGATTTTTACTGGAATCGTAAATCCCAAAGCCGGAACAGAACTCCCAATAAGCCCAACTCAATCCAATCGATTCCAAATGCCTGGCGAGAAAGGTGGTCCATGCTACCCTTGAGTTCAGATCGGCTTTAGAGTACGCACCAAATTCGCCGACGAAAATTGGTCGATTGTTGGCTAACGACCAGTTGAGTACCGGTGCAAAATCATTGATCATGGCTTGTTTTTGTGATTGTGTACCTGTCCAGCGTGTGCCCAACCATGCGTCGCTTCCATTTACCCATTCGGCGCCTTGATGCGTGAACTGGAACGGATTGTAATAATGAACTGTGACGATGATGTCCCTGTCATCTTCGGGCAGTTTTAATTTACTTAATCCACCGATACTGTTCCAATCCGGCGGTCCAATGATGAGGATACGGGTTGGATTCGTCTCTCTGATTACATCGATGGCCTCCTGTAAGTAACTGTTCCACAGCGTGTCGACCAGGGCGTTAGTCGGTTCGTTCAATATTTCGAACAACAGCTCAATAGGATAGTTTTTAAATGTATCGGCGATCTGCTTCCAGATGCCAAGAAATCGCTCTTTATGCACGTACGGTTCAGTCATCATCTCTTCATAATGATGCATGTTGATTACGGCGAGCATGTCTCTCGAAAGCGTCTGGTCGACAGCCCATTTGACCCTCTCCAAGAACGGGGGGTCGATCATATGTGGCTGATTATTGGCTGCATGAGTCGACCAGCGGATGGGAATGCGTATAGAATTGAATCCCTCCTGTTCAATTAATTCAAAGTATTCCTCCTGCAGGGTAACGCCCCATTCTCCTTCGTTTGGTGCCTCCAGCGCGTTGCCGAGATTAACTCCCCTGCCTAATCGCGAGTTGATCTCATACACATCTGCTGCTTCCGGTGGATTGAAGTCGGGATCGATGATTTTATCGTCGTCTTTCTTGTCACAGGTTGATAATAAAATGAGCGTGCCGGTCAGAACCATTATGGATATAGCGATTCTGACTATTTTAGCTAATCTCATAAGTACTCCTTCATCATTTTGTATATTTTGTTTTTACTGGACTTTCATGATGTCTTTGGCATTGATTTTTACCAGTACCTCGACGGTCGAGTCGGGCGTGACTTGTTTCGAGACGATGGTCCCGGGCGGAATGTAACGGATCATGGGTGTGGTGTCGATCCGGGCCGGATAGAGTGACCATGTTTTAACATACGCTGCCATCCTTTTGGCCTGCAGTTCTGCTGCGCGTTCGGCATATCTCATGGCGACTTCCGGAGGATTGGCGTTCATCGGTATTTTACCACGTCCGATGGCGTAGATGATGTCCTCCGTTGTGTCGTAAGCAGCTTCGACAAGTGTCATCCGATGTTCAACATTCATGATATCGTTCGTCACGCGCTGGTTCAATGTGTCGAGCAACAGACGCAACGAATCGTAATCCACCTCTTTAACGGCGACCTGTTCCTCCGACTTGCCGGGCAAACTATATTCTGTTTCCTCTTTGTCGCTTTTGGAGCATTCTGTTGCCAATAATATGACGGATAAGATTAAAACGAGTTTAAATTTCATGATGCCTCCTTACATTTATCGATAACGCTCGTTAAGAGCATTCATTGATAAATATAATAAAGAAAATGTGATAATACTATCAGAAAATAGATTTTACCAGGATTCAGCAAAAAAAACTCCGCCTGGTTAAAGCGGAGTTTTTGTATTTTTGAATCGAAGTTCAGTTTATCAGGTGCCCATCTCCCATGATGCCAAATATTTCTCCTGCTCCGAGGTAAGTTTGTCGATGGTGATCCCCATGGCTTCTAATTTCAGAGTGGAGACGATATCTTCGATCTCACGCGGCACGTTGTATACTTTTGCCTTTAGCGAATCGGCATTATTCACGACAAATTCAGTCGCCAGCGCCTGAGTCGCGAAACTCATATCCATCACCGATGCGGGATGACCTTCGGCTGCGGCTAAATTAATGAGTCGTCCTTCTGCGAGTAAATTAATGCGGCGACCATCATTCAATACATACTGATCGATGAAGTTACGTACGTTTTTACGGCACTCCTTCGCCATGTTCTTGAGAGCCGGTATATCGATCTCAACATTGAAATGCCCAGAATTAGCGACTATAGCGCCGTCTTTCATTTTTTCGAAGTGTTCTTTGCGGAGTACATTGATGTTTCCGGTCAGCGTACAGAATAGATCGCCGATGGATGCGGCTTCGGACATTTTCATGACCATAAATCCATCCATCGCCGCTTCGATCGCACGAATCGGATTGATTTCACAAACGACCACATTGGCTCCCATGCCTTTACAGCGAGTCGCAAAGCCACGTCCGCACCATCCGTAACCGGCGACGACGACGACTTTCCCGGCGAGCAGGATGTCGGTTGCTCTTATAATACCGTCCACGGTCGATTGACCGGTTCCGTATCGGTTATCGAATAAATTTTTTGTGGTAGCGTCATTTACCGCGATAACCGGAAATTTTAACGCACCGTCTCGTTCCATCGCACGCAGGCGGATAACCCCGGTAGTCGTCTCCTCCATGCTTCCTAACACCGTTTTGGCGATATCCGGATAATCGAAATGGATATTCGATACCAGATCAGCTCCGTCATCCATGGTGACCTGTGGCTTATGTGCGATAGCCGCATGGATATGTTTATAATAGGTCTCATTGTCTTCACCCTTGATCGCGAACACCGGAATCTCATACTGCTTTACAAGCGCTGCCGTCACGTCATCCTGAGTCGATAACGGATTAGAGGCACAGAGGACAATATCTGCACCACCCGCTTTTAACGTTCTGGCCAAATTTGCAGTTTCCGCCGTAATATGCAAGCATGCCGACATCCGTTTCCCTGCGAGCGGTTTCTCTTTCTCAAAACGTTCACGAATGAGACGCAATACCGGCATATCGTTATCCGCCCATTCGATGCGTCGTACACCTTCTGCTGCTAAGTTTATATTTAATATATCGTAATTCACGTAACCTCCTGTTAAATAACTATACTGCTGATGACTCAACTGATTAATATCTATCTGATAGAACAAATTAGAGCAGTGTCTTTCGCCCGGAAACCATCTGCGACAGACCCTATCCAGCTAATTCGTCCACTTTATCCGTTTTTTCCCAGGTGAAATTTTCTTCGTCACGTCCGAAATGACCGTAAGCCGCTGTCTTCTTGAAGACTGGACGACGCAGTTTTAAGTGTTCAATCATGCCTTTCGGAGTAAGATCAAAATGTTTACGCACCAGGGTTTCCAGTTCGTTATCTGGTCTCACGCCGGTGCCATGGGTGTCAACCATGATGGAAACAGGTTCCGCTACCCCGATCGCGTAAGCGAGCTGAACGGTACACTTTGTCGCGAGTTTTGCTGCTACGATATTTTTTGCCACATATCGGGCCGCATAGGAAGCAGAGCGGTCGACTTTTGTCGCGTCCTTTCCAGAGAAACATCCGCCGCCGTGAGGCGCGTATCCGCCGTATGTATCCACGATGATCTTGCGACCGGTCAGTCCGGTATCTCCCTGAGGTCCGCCCACTACGAAACGGCCTGTGGGATTGATGTGATAGATGATTTCATGATCGTCCACCAATTCCGGCGGCAGAACCGGTTTGATAACATGATTGATGATATCATGGCTTATCTGCAACGTCTTCACGTCCGGATTGTGCTGTGCCGATATCACAACCGTATGAACTGATTTAGGCTTTCCATCTGCATATTCGATGGTGACCTGGGATTTACCGTCTGGCCGCAGATAGGGGAGAATATTCTTCTTGCGCACTTCAGCGAGTCGCCGTGTCAGCTTGTGCGCCAGCATGATGGGCAGTGGCATGAGTTGTTCTGTTTCGTTGATTGCGTAACCGAACATTAAGCCCTGGTCACCGGCACCGTCACGATTCACTCCCATCGCGATGTCCGGCGATTGCTGGTCGATCGTGGTCAAGATACCGCATGTTTCCGAGTCGAATCCGAAGCTTGCATCGATGTAACCGATGTCACGTATCGTATCACGCACTAATTTGGGTATATCGACATACGTCGCAGTCGTGATCTCGCCCCCGATAATCGCTAAACCAGTCGTCACAAAGGTTTCACACGCCACTCGTCCGTTCGGATCCTCCGCCAGTACGGCATCTAATACTGAATCGGAAATAATATCCGCTAATTTATCCGGATGCCCTTCTGTAACCGATTCTGATGTAAACAACCATGATTTCATTATTTACCTCCATGTAAAAAGTCAACTGTAACTATGCTATTTTTTCTAATTCTTTTTTGAGAATATCAATATTTTTGATGGGTGTCGGATCGACCCCATAATGAATCGCCAGATAATAACTTATCATATCTCCCAGATAAATGAGTGAGAAGAGCCGAGCCAATCTCGATCGCCCCTCTGTCTGAAATTTCAGAACGGGCAGATGCTGCAGCTTCAAGATCTCTTCTGTCACATTCATCCGGTTCTTTATGCGACTGTTATCATCGGCGTCCTCTAAAAAAATCACCTGAAAGTTTTGAAAAATATCCTGAAGCTGATCATATCCAACGATCTCATTATGATTCATTTCAGGGAATACATTGTAAAATGAGTGTATCTTTGCGTTCTCATTAAATTGACACTTCCATCGCATTGCCACCACTTTCATTAAAGCGGTCGATGAGTATATGATCGGAATCTTGTGATCCAGTCTTGCCGATGCCAGGAGCGCTGCGTTATCTGTCTGCTCCGGATCGTATCGGCTGGCTAAAACACGCAAAAGCTCATCCGCTTCATTCAGATCGCTCGTCATGTCATGGATCAATCCGAATCGACTCAGTGACAGCAGGATCGGAAGCATGATATAACCCAGTGCGGTTCTTGGCGGTTGTCCGCCAGGGATCTTAAATACCGGTACGTTGTCACGAGCAGCTAACTCACCAATTTTCCCACCCGATGTCACCACGATGATGGCCGCATTGCGTTCACGCGCGTGCGCATAGGCACTCACCGACTCTTCGGTGTTCCCGGAGTAACTCATGATGTATACCAACGATGTATCGGAGACGAAAGAAGGCAGCTCGTAATCCCGCGATAC
This sequence comes from Candidatus Zhuqueibacterota bacterium, assembly GCA_016926625.1. Classification (GTDB taxonomy): domain Bacteria; phylum Zhuqueibacterota; class Zhuqueibacteria; order Thermofontimicrobiales; family Thiofontviventaceae; genus Thiofontadaptatus. The sequence continues at coordinate 25,160 of JAFGOE010000035.1, read as the reverse complement.
CACCATGGGTAATTGTAATTCATCCTCGACACAGGCGATCACGAGATCACCCGAAATCGCAGAACCACCCATGCCTGCAAATACGATCGAATCGATTGGTATATCGAGGTCGATATTTAAATCATTACTTTCTCCGATCTCACGTCCTTTTGCAAACTGATCCGGAAACGAGAGCAGCAGCTTCAACATGTTGGATTTGTCGATTTTACTTATCTTATCCCTATTCATGTATCTAAATCTCCCTATTAATTAATCCTCGTGACCAGGAACCACATCATGATGATTCGCGACTGTCGTTTACCCAGCTCCCTTGAACGTTCAAAGGACGTTCTGGAAAAACGATATCTATGAAACAGGCATCCGTCAATGATTATCAAAAGATTGTTAATCGAAAATGAATGGGTGAGCCTGATTATGAATAGAGAAACAGTGGTTAGCAGATCACTTATAAATTATATATCATATAAAATCACTGAATCTCTTTTGCGTAACTTTTGTGATAAATTTTTCGGCGTCCCTGGATGAGGTCTGTTTAAAAACCTTTTCCGCAATATGCCGGGTCTCTTTCAGTGAAATCGATCGAATGATCGTTTTTATCTCCGGAAGAATCGAGGGAGTAACACTCAACTCGTCTAATCCCATCCCCACTAAAAGCATTGTCATCTTTGGATCAGCTGCCATTTCACCGCACATCCCTACCCAAACGCCCTGTTCGTGTCCTGCATTGATCACTTTTTGTATCAGCCGTAAAACTGCCAGGGCATAGTTGTTATATAAATATGAAATATGTTCATTTCCACGATCAACTGCCAATGTATACTGGATCAGATCGTTGGTTCCGATGCTGAGGAATTCCACTTCTTTAGCGATCAGATCGGCTATGATTGCGGCTGAGGGGACTTCTATCATCGCGCCGTATCCAATCGATTCATCAAACGATATCCCCTCGTTTCGTAGATCTCGCTTGACTTCATTGATAATCGCTTTGGCCCGCATCACCTCATCCATGCAGGAAATCATGGGCAACAGAATCTTGATATTACCCAGTACACTGGCTCTTAAGATCGCGCGCAGCTGCGACTTAAACACCGCCGGATTATCGAGGCAGTAACGAATGGCACGCAGCCCGAGGAACGGGTTGTCCTCCTCGGGAATGTCGATAAATTTTGGTTTCTTGTCGCCTCCGATATCCAGTGTACGAATGATGACAGTATCAGGATGCATCTGTTCGGCTATGGAATAGTATTCCTTATATTGCTCCTCTTCGGTCGGTAATTCCGCCTTGGCCAGATATTGATACTCGGTTCGAAATAACCCGATCCCCCTGGCACCATATCGTTTTACCGCTTCCATATCACCCGGAAATTCGATGTTCGCGGCCAGTTCAATATCTTTCCCGTCGACGGTTCGGCAGGGTAGCTTCACCACAGTCTCGAGTTTCTCTCTTAAACTCTTTATCTTCGCTTGTGCCTGATGATAATACGTTAATTCATCATCGGTCGGATTAATGATGACCTCACCGGCCTTGCCGTTTACGATGACGGTATCCCCGGTCTGAACCATCGTCGATATGTTTTTCAAGCCGACTACCGACGGAATCTGCAGCGATTGAGCCATAATCGCAGCATGCGACGTCTTGCCTCCAACGTCTGTGGCGAATGCAAGCACCTTGGATCTGTCGAGTTGCACGGTGTCCAGCGGTGTCAGCTCGCGGGCCACGATAACGGCTTTGTCGTCAATCTGCAACATGAAGGAATGCTTTTCCCCCTGGATGTGCCGTATGACACGCTGTTTCACATCACGGATATCAGCGACTCGTCCCACAAAATACTCGTCGGTTGCCGCCTCCAGCATTTCTTGAAATTTGATCATCACCGAATAGTAAATATAATCGGCGTTCTTCTTCTCGTTTTTTATCCGCTCAATCGTCTCGTCAATAATCGATACATCCTCGAGGAGCAATCGGTAGACATCGAAAAGTTTGTCGCCCTCTTTGCCCATCTTCGACTTAGCCTTCGATTGTATCCGGGTTAAATCGTTTTTCGTAAGCTCAAGCGCTGTTTTAAATTTTTCGACTTCGGCCTGAACCTGGAGAGCATCGATATCTCGCTGTTCCACTTTGACGATGTTGCCGGTCAATATGTAGACCTGTCCGATGGCAATCCCAGGTGATGCCGCTACCCCTTTCATTCTGAGATGGAGACGCTTGGGTGACATCTACTCCTCGTAAAATTTATTATTGAAAAGTTCGATGATTGCGTTAATTGCATCCTGTTCGTCGACCCCGTTAGCCGTTATTTCAATTTCACTGCCGCATTCTGCGACTAATGTGATCACGCCCATGATGCTTTTGCCGTTTACTTTTCGGTCGTTCTTAGCGATTATTATTTCCGATTTAAATTTTGACGCTAATTTCACTAACTCCGCCGCCGGACGAGCATGTATTCCTAATTTATTTTGTACGGTGACAGTCTTTTTCATGTCATAACTTTCAGCATAAATTGTGCGATGTTACCCGCTTTGTACTAATAATCCGATTGTAATCGAAATGATCAACGTGATCAGTATCATAAATTCAATGGTAATTCTTCGCTTGAATGTCACCGGTATCGAAACGGCCGACATTACCAGAAAAAATATCAATCCTTTGTTTCCATAATTGCTATGAAAAATATGATCACCGAATGCAACCAACAAAACACCCGTGATCCCGGCGATAAGGTAACTCAGCTTCTTAAAATATTTTTGTGTTCCCCGAATCGATAAATCATGAATGATATCAAATCCTTTTTTATAACCCAGATATATACCCATGACGCGATAATAAAGATGCGGTACGTTGTATAACACTAAAAATGTGATGACACCGACAATCCCCAGATAGAGCGACAGGATGACGCCGATGACTGCTGCCAGAGGTTTCACCGAATTCCAGAAGAACGCGTCTCCCAATGCTCCTAATGGACTCATCATGCGCTCTTTAAAAACGAGGATCGGGCGCTTGTCTTTCCATTTATTGAGTATCGATTGCTCTTCAAGCCGGGTCAGTGATCCGAGTGCAAATGAGGCCATGTACGGATGGGCGTTGAAGAAATCGAGATGCCGCTTAAGAAACTCTTCCATCTCTTCATCTGTCGTACATAAACGTTTGGCGATCGGGATCAGACAAAAACATAAACCGAGTCCCAACATTCTCTCAAAATTCCAGGAACTCTGAATGTAAAATGATCGAAATAGAACGGAAAGCAAATCTCTTTTTCGAATTCGATTCATACACCGTCTCTCTAAAAAACGATTGCCACGATTAATGAGATAACCACTCCGCCGACAAAATAGATCAGGTTCCTGCGATTCAAGAACATGCTGATCATAGCTCCCACTCCCAGAGCCATCAAGCCAAATTTGGCATAACCAAAGGGGACGTCAAAGAAGTCGGGTACATACGCGACAAGGCGGCTGTAAAGTAGCGTGCCGAGAAGAAAGCTCACGAAAGTGACGATTGCTCCTATCCAAAATGCGTAGACTGTTCCGATCAGGTGTAACCATGAGATCCGTGATAAATTAATTTTCTCCGCTGCCTTATCCGCAAGATAGGATAATTTTACGTTCGATCTCCTCATCGATTCGACAAATTTCCAACCGATCCAGCTCACGACTAATCCCCATACTACGGCGAACACGATCGCGATGTTGGTCAGCGTGATTGAGTTGTTGACGAAATGAATTGCCAGTCCTGCAGCGACTAAAGAACCAAGATTTCCCTCCGAGTTCTTTGCACCACCGATAGGCATTTCCAATAGCCATGGCGTCTGCATCAAAATCCCCATCAGCAATCCCAATTCTGTATAACCAAATGCCCACCCAACTAACGTACAAGAGACCAGCGGCTGGCTGATCATGATCTGAAAGCAAGCCGTCGTATCAAGTGATACAATTCCCCCGAAGATCGTAATAATTAATAACTCGGTTAGCAGATTCATTTTACTCTACAAGTGTTGTCCTGACAAATCAGTAGAATTAGATCATTATCAAAAGGGCATCCCCCTCCTGATGCCCTTTGTAACCGATCTGATTTTATCGAATTATACAAACGAAAATGTAATAAAATTTAACTACATAATCAAGTAAAAGTTTTCCTTTTGTGAAAATCATACCTTAACAAAAATCAATGACTTCTTTGCCTATTTTTAAGATATGAGAGTCAGCTTTCATGGCATCCAGACCTTTGATCCTGAGACTGCCTTCTGAAAAATTGAACACCTTTAAAATTCCGCATGTCAGGAATTCGAAATTTGAATTTTCGATGGCGACCATGCGATTGTGCAACTGTTGGGATGACACAAAATAGAAGCTATCTACCGGTAACTGGCCTGTTAATGAATGCAAATCATGATATGTCCATGTATCAATAACCGATACCAATATCCGGTTAACGATGGATGAAAATAGCACCGGTTTGTCTAATTTTGATTCGATGAATTCGGATAAGCGCACATCATTGCCGGATCGCGTGATGATGTCCGTTCGCCATTCGATGAAACGGGGGAGAGGTATTACCAGTTCGTCAGCCAGACGAAAATGATTCCTGAATCTTTCCATGCGATACTGGCGCCTCGTTTCCATGGAACGCTGTGAGACATGAGGATTCTTTCCGATCGTATGGACTTTCGTATCGCTGCATGCGGAATACAAATCCCCTAAAACAGACACATCCCTGTCATCGATGAGGAAGATCATGTGATCGGGTCGTATGCATTCGATTTTATATCGTTTTAACCTGATTCCGACCTTCCCATGGACCAGACCGGTGGTATCGATGACGATGGCTTTACAGTCGCGTTGATCCAGAAAACGCAGCATCTTCATCGTGCCGCTGATCATTTCAAGCTGTATAAGAACAGGGGAGAACGATCCGATGAACGAATAAGCGACATCGGTTGCCTGCCGCTCCATGCCCATCTCCATGTCGAACGTGTGATACACAGCCGCTCCTATGGTGCCGGGCAGTCCGATGGTCGATTGTCCTATGTCTGCATCGAGGAAACCGACAGGCCCTCCCTTCGCGGTCAGTACGTTGAGGAGTTGCTTCGTCAGTGTGGTCTTGCCGCTATCGGTGGCGCCTATCAGCATGATACGTCCCCCTGAACGAACCAGCTCATCGAACATGCTGTTCAGGCGTCGTTGAAAATTGTCGACCTTCATCAATCAACTCACTGCGGGTTCATCGATCGATAGCGTGCGTTTATCTGCATCCAGAGTGGCAGTGACGCCCAACGGCAGCGTCGGTTTGTCCGCCGTGTGTCCGATGGAAAAACCGAATACGATCGGGAGGTTCAACGAACTTAACCTGTCTTCAAAAACTTCTTCGACTCCCAGTGAGTTGTTGAACGATGGTTTGTAGTCGCTGACACCGCACTTGTCACAGCTATCGATCACAATTCCTGCTGCATGCTGTAATTTTTGGGCAAGCAACAGTTGAGTAAGCATCCTGTCGATGGCATAGGGTTCCTCTCCTACCTCTTCGATGAACACGATCTTCCCTTTCGTGTCACAATCGAAGGGAGTCCCCAACAAGGCCGTCATCAAGGTAAGGTTCCCTCCTACCAGCGGTCCGCTGGCTTTTCCTCCGTGCAAAGTGTTGAAACGCGAGGTAGGATGCAGCGTATCCCCGGGATCAGGGTGTTCGATCGTCCCTGTTTTTGTGTTCGACATGAGCGTCGCCTCGAAATAATGTCTCGTATATGCTGTAAACGTCGACGTGGCCACCGGACCGTGGAATGTGACCAGGCCAGTGATGGCGTGAATCCCCATGTTTAACGCCGTTATGTCGCTGTAACCGATAAGGATTTTCGGGTTCTGCTTGATGAGTTTGTAATCGATTCGCTCTAAAATGCGCATCGTACCGTATCCACCACGCAGCGTGATGATCCCGTTGACCTCAGGATCGGCGAACATCGCATGTAAGTCGCTCAATCGCTGGTCGTCCGCACCGGCCAGATACCCGTACCGTTCACGTATGTGCTGACCTGATTTTACTTTGAAACCAAGCGACTGCAGGTTCTCAATCCCCTCGCGTATGTCGCCTGAGTTCGAATAACCACTGCCTGGTGTGATAATTCCCAGCGTATCACCCTTCTTCAGTCGCGGGGGGCGAATCAAATGAGTGGCTGATTCCCGCATCGCATAGAGGTCAGGATATATCGCGGCTAAAGTGCCCATGGCCGTCATACTGCTCAGAAATCGACGACGACTGATAGTTTTTTTCATGAATGTTACCTCTCTCATTTTCTAAATTCGTAGAATGAAATTTGAAAAACGGACGACAGGAATCTCATGCCTTGATTTTAACGATCATTTCCACCTCCACTGAAACGCCTAACGGAAGTTGTGCGATACCGACAGCACTTCGCGCGTGGTTTCCCTGTTCACCGAACAACTGCTTTAAGAATTCCGAGGCTCCGTTCACGACGGCCGGTTGCTGGGTAAAATCGTGAGTTGAATTGACGAAACCGACCACTTTGACGACCTTCTCGATCCTGTCCAGATCGCCGATTACGCCCTTGATCGCACTTAAGGCGTTTAGCGCACATATCCTGGCCGCCTCGTATCCCTGTTCTAACGATATATTTTCCCCCAGCTTACCCTTGTACTTTACCTCACCTCCCTGAACGGGTATTTGTCCGGATGTGTACACAAATTCTCCTGCAACGATAGCAGGGATATAGGCAGCCACGGGTTTCGGAGTCTCTGGCAATTGAAACCCCATCTGCTCGAGTTTACGTTCGATGTCCATCATATCCTCCTTCGCTAATGATTGTAGATGATGCTAATGGGTGATTAATACGTTGTTGATGATTATGGTTTATATGAATGTCGTTTTATATTCAGAGCCATCCTGAGAAGCTCGTGACAGTCGATACCGTTCAACCCATCATCATGATCCTGTTTAATTAATTCGCTTGTGGAATCGGGATGCGCTAATGGTGATGATCAGTATGCTAAAACAGGTCATTACTAAACCCTGAGGCCACAAATAGTCAAATCCGCTTCCTTTCAAGAATAATTCTCTGACGACGACGATAAAATAACGCACTGGATTGATATAGGTCAGATACTGCAAAAATCTGGGCATATTTTCTATCGGGAACAGGAAACCGGACATCAGAATGGCGAACACCATGATGAACCAGGCCATAAACATCGCCTGTTGCTGTGTGCGGGAAATTGTAGAGACGAAAATACCCAGTCCCAGCGTGGTGAATATGAACACGAACGCAAACGATAGTAAAATGAACAGGTTACCGACGATGGGGATGTCGTACCATAACTTGGCGACTGCAATCGCGAAACCCATCTCGAACAGGCCCAGGATGGCAAATGGTACGGTTTTCCCGATGATCAATTGATGTGATTTGATCGGCGATACCATGAGTTGCTCCAGCGTACCGATCTCCTTCTCACGAACGATGCCCATCGCTGTTAAAATAGTCGATACGATCGTCAAAAGCAACACAATTATACCCGGCACCATATAATTTTTCGCGAGCAGATTTGGATTGTACCAGATTCTCGTTTCCGATGTGACTGTATAAACATGTCGCCCTGATAAGGCGGCCTGCATGATCTGTTGCTCCAGGATCGTCTTCGTAAAGGCCTGGACGATGTTATTCGCGTAACCCAGGGCGATCAGCGAGCTATTCGAATCCTGTCCGTCAACGAGGAGTTGGATCTCCGGTCTGGTCCGTCTCCTTAAATCTTTGGCGAAATTACTTGGAATACACAAAGCGATCGTCGCAGCACCATCGTCTAGATAGTGACTTAAACGGGTTATATCCGGCTCATAATAATCGATGTTAAAATATCCCGAATACTGAAAATCACGGATCAGGTCGCGGCTTGTGAGCGTGTTATCCAGGTCACAGACAACCAGCGGAATACGCTTCACATCGGTAGAGATGGAATGACCCAAAATAAGCAGTTGTAGGATCGGCATCACGAATATGATCGCCACCATCGCTTTATCCCTGAATACCTGTAAAAATTCCTTTTTAATAATACTCTTTATCTTTTGCATGGTCTGTTCCAATGATCTTTTCTAAGTGTCCAGCTTGGTGCTGAATCGATTGATGCTAACGGCCAGTAAAAGCGTCCCCAGGACGAACAGAAATAATGTCGGCTCCCACAGGCCAGGGAATGTCAATCCTTTCAAGACGATGCCGCGGATAATCGTCAGGAAATATTTCGCTGGTACAATATGAGACAGGATGCGTAGCAGCAACGGCATGCTCCGGATTGGGAATATGAAGCCTGACAGCAGAATGGATGGCAGGATTGTGGCCACCAGTGCAATCATCATGGCGACTTGCTGAGTCCTCACGCGAGTTGAGATGAAGACGCCGATCGCGAGCGAAGCATATAAATACACGACGGATAAGAGGGCCAGCAGCAACACGTTCCCGCTGATTTTTATCCCGAATCCGATCCACGCCGCCAATAGCACCAGCGCACCGTCCAGGAAAGCGATGATCACATAGGGCAATACTTTGCCCAGGATGATCTCCGTCGGTCGAATCGGTGAGACCAGGATCTGCTCCATGGTGCCGCTCTCTTTTTCACGGGCGATGGTAATCGATGTGAGCAAGGCACTGATCATCATCAGGATGACGGCGACGAGTCCGGGAACTACGAAATACGTGCTCTCCAGATCAGGGTTATACCACACACGGGAGGTGACCGAAATCGGCTGGTTCACCAGTTGAGCGTTCAATTCTGCCGAATAGGTAGCCAGTATCAGATTGATGTAGTTCGAAATCACGATACCGGTATTGGAATTACTGCCGTCGATGATCACCTGCACCGTTGCCCTCGACGTGGTCCGCAATTGACGAGAATAATCCGTCGGTATCGCCAGTACGGCTTTTACCTTACGCGATTTAAATAATGGCTCTATCTCATCCCTGTCCTGAATATAGGAATGAAGAATGAAGTTGCCTGAACTCGTGAATCTGGATAAAAGCGCGCGACTGTCCTGTGTTTTGTTTAAGTCCAGAACGGCGAGATGAATTTCACTGATGTCGAGACGGATGGCGCTGCCGTAAATGAAGATCATGAGCAGCGGAAGAGCGACGGTGATCATCAACGTTCTGGAATCGCGAATGATGTGAATGAATTCTTTTCTGATAATCGCTGTAATTCGTGTATTCATAGTTGATTTGTGTGATTTCTGTCCGTAAATACCTTATTTTTTATGATAACATACTGTATTTTTAAATTCGATTGGTGATCAAATGAATAAATACATCTTCGATAGTCCTGTGGTGATACATGTTTTTCAATGCACCGGGAGAATCGATGGTGATGATCTTTCCCTGATGCATGATCGAAAGACGATTACAATATTCCGCTTCATCCATATAATGCGTCGTCACAAAGATGGTCGTGTCCTGTTGGGCGAGCTCGTTGATGAGCGCCCAGAATCTACGGCGTGATAACGGATCGACACCCGATGTCGGTTCATCCAGAAATAAGACAGGTGGTTCATGAATGATGGCACAACCCAAAGCCAGTCCTTGTTTCCATCCTAAAGGGATATCGCGTGTCAGTTTATGGCGATGAGCCTCCAATCCCAAAATCGATAACAAATAATCCTTGCGTTGTTTGAGTCGCAAATCGGATAATTCATAAATTCCGCCGTAAAAATCGATGTTCTCTGATATGGTTAAATCCTGGTACAAAGAGAATTTCTGCGACATATAACCGATCTGACGTTTGATCGTTTCAGATTCTGTATTGACATCCAGGCCGTTTACCCATGCCTCTCCGGATGAGGGGATCAGGAGACCACAGAGCATACGTATGGTAGTGGTCTTACCGGCCCCGTTCGCGCCGAGGAATCCGAATATCTCGCCGCGGCGGACGTCGAAGGAGATTTGATCCACGGCAGTAAAATTACCGAATCGTTTGCTGAGGTTTTTTGTACTTACCGAAATGTCGTTCATTTTTCGTGTTACCGAGTTTCTACATGTTTTTCGTTTTGATCAGCCGAATCTTTATTCATGATGGAGTCGCACGGATTGCTCTTAGCCTGAACTCAGCGAACGCTGCATCATTTGGATGAAAACATCCTCGATCGTCGGTTCTATCTCCAGGATTTCCGTGTAAGCGACACCTCGTTGATCGAGCTCTTGTTTAACATGGTCGAATGACGGCGTGGTAAAATGAAGCCTGTCCCCAAATAACTGCAACGATTCCACCGCACCCATACCCTGCATCGAAAGAAAAGCGTTATACAAGTCGTGCGATGTCAGCGCATACAATGTCTTGTCGAAGTGGGTAATGATCTGTTCCGGCCTGTCGATGGCCATCACTTTCCCGCGGTGTACAAACGCGATCCGATCGCAGCGTTGTGCTTCATCCATATACGGTGTGGAGACGAGAATCGTAACCCCTTCGCTACGAAGTTCGTACAATATCTCCCAAAACTCACGACGCGATACAGGATCTACCCCTGTGGTCGGTTCGTCGAGTATGAGGAGCCCGGGGGTATGGATCAGTGTGCAGGACAATGCTAATTTTTGTTTCATACCACCTGACAGATCGCCGGCACGTCGCTTCTTAAACGCAGCCAGACGGTTGAATGCCAGAAGCCTTTCCGTTCGCTTTAGCCGGTCGTCGGGACTGACCCGAAACAGATCGGCGAAGAAACGAAGGTTTTCGGACACAGTCAGATCCGGGTAAAGAGAGAAACGTTGAGGCATGTATCCGATAATTTCCCTGATCTTCCGCAATTCCCGTCGGCAATCGTAGCCGAACACCCTGCAATCGCCATCATAAGACGACAGCAGGCCGCAGATGATCTGCATAATCGTCGTTTTCCCGGCACCATCAGGGCCGATGAGTCCGAAGAGCTCCCCGGTCTTCACTGCGAGGGATAGATCGTCTACGGCAATGATATCACCATAACGCTTTCTAATCCCGGTAATTGCAATCGCTTCGTCAGTCATTCGCAAGTTCCTGTATTAATAGATACATCGTGTTTCTACAACATCGCTTTGCCCGAACCTGCCCTCATCAGGCAAAGCACAAAAGAATAATTCAGCGTTGACTGTATCAAAAGTTAACTTGTAGTGACGAATTTATTCGTCAAATACCATATAGTGTATAGGGTGAATAAGTTTTTACTACCAATTGTGCTAAATATCTTGCATTAGGACTTTTCATACATCCCCGTGAACGTTATGAATTTTATTTCAGTGTGACAGGTTGCACCCTATTGATCATGATGGAGCTCACTCCTCACGAACAATGTTACCGGATTCTTCACTTTCGTTCGTTCGCCTTGATGTTTTGCGCAATGATATATCGGCCGGCATACCGATCTTCAGGATCCCTGATTCGTTCGGTACGGAAATTTTTACGGCGTAGACCAGATCAGCCCTGGCGTCTTTCGTTTGAACGTTCTTGGGAGTAAATTCCGCCTTTTGAGAGATCCACACGACCTTGCCTGTGAAAATCCGATCCGGAAAGGAATCGATGCTTATCTCCGCCATGTTACCTAAATTAACGAATCCTAACTCGTCTTCTTTGATATATAATTTGATCCATAACGCGGACAGATCGGCGATGATGACCAACGGAGAACCCAAGGTGACCATTTCACCCTGCTCAATAAATTTATCGATTACGATTCCCTGGATCGGCGATTTAATGTGAGCATCGCCGATTCGTTTACGGTTTAGCTGCAGATTTGATTCGACTTGCTTCTTCCTGGCTAATAGTGCGTTCAGTGTGTTTCTTGCCTGAGTCAGACCGGCGGCAATAGTCTGATCCTGTGTCTCTGCATCATCCATCTGCTGTTTCGTGGCCGCATTGTTCTCGTATAAAGCCTTTATACGTTGGTAACGTCTATGCACGTTCTCAAATTGAGTCTCCGCTTGAGAGATTGCAGCCCTGGCATTGAGAATATTGTAGTCGATTTCTATAAGTGAATTTTCGACCTGTTCGCTCTGAATCCGCAACAGTTCGGTATCGATCTCCGCAATCGACTCGTCTTTCTGCAGTTCATCGCCCTCATCCACCGCAAGCTTTGTGATCTGTCCTGACGACTGGGAGCTGATTACAATTTCGGTCCCTTCGAGAACACCGGAACCAGTCAGATGTCCGTTTTTATTACCGGAACATGCCAATAGCATCGAAACAGCTATCATAAAAGATCGGTACGTATATTTCATCCATTCCTCCAAGCTTCGAAAAGATCACTCCTGTTAAATGCTCTGATTGATGTTGATCTCATTATTTATTTGAATATCCCGCGTACAGCCCGATGGCACGTTCGTAATTGGCCAGGGCGATGTTGTAATTGATGATTGAATTATATTCTTCGATTTTAGATTTCGTCATCTGGTTCTCTGAATCGAGGAAATCGGAATTCGTTGCCAAACCCTGCCTGAACTCGTTTTGAACCAGCCTGAAACTCTCCTCAGCCTGTTCTCTTTTTTGCTTAAAAAGACTTAGCTGATTTTTTAACTCGTCGAGTTTCAGCTTCGCCTGTTGAACGTCGAGTGCAATTCCATGATTTAGCTTGAGCAAGGAATGCTCAGCGTAATTCAACCTGGCCTTTACCTCCTGCACCTTTGTCCCTCTTATCCCCCAGTCCCATAATTTCCAGTTAGACGCGATTCCGATTGTCCAGTAATCCATCCATTCATTTTCTAATTTGTTGAGCCCCGGTTTACCATATTCGTAGCTCCCAATCAGTGAGAGAGAGGGGAAGTAATCTCCCCGCTGAGCCTGCATCTGATGATTCAGTGCATCGATTTGATGGTTTAACCGATTGATCTCCGGTCGTTGTTCTCTCGCAAGGGTGAAGGCAGAATCGACAGGGATATCGATGTCCCCTGCCTGAACTTCATCTGTAATCGTCAGCTCTGAATCTATGGGTATACCCATCAGATCGCAGAGTATTTGTCTGCGGAGAGTGATGGTATTCTCAGAACGGATGACATACAGTTCCAGTTCTGATTTTTTAATCTCTACTTTTAGGAGTTCGTTACGTGTAACCATCCCTTGCTCTAAAAGGTGATTTACGTCCTTCAGGTGCTGGTCAACCGATTCCAGCGATAGACGGATCAGTTTTGAACTTTGCATTGCGTACAACAGGTTATAGTAAGCCTCCTTCACCCGGAAGATGAGCGAATTGATCTCCGCATGATATGAAGATTCTTCGGCGCTGATCTGTTTTCTGGTCGATTCGATACTGTGTTTCAAGCGATATCCCAGAAATAAGGGTTGAGTCAATGTTCCGCGCAGCGCGTAGTTATCTTCGTCACCGAAACGCAGCACCATAGGGGGGATCTGCAGCGGGAGTCCGGTCAAACGCGATGCAATATCCGTTTCCATGACATCACTGAATCGAATGTAATTGGCATCGAGCGAGATTTGCGGTAACTGACTCTTTTCCAGTTGCTCAGATTTTGCGATGAATTCTGAAATTTTGTCACGTTGAATGTTCAGATCGATGTTGTTCTGTAAGGCGATCTCGATACACCGATCGATATCCATTGTTGATACCGATACCTGTGCATCGAGTGAAACTCCACTGAACAGCGACATCAGCATGAAAAAAGTTACAAAAAACGTGGATCGCATATTATTTCCTTATTAATATTCCATTTTCCAGTAAATCGATGATATGCTTCACACGGCGACGCAAAAATTTGCTTTCATCTTCGCCGTTGATCTTCAGGATATCATTCACCAGCGGTTTTCCTATAAAGTATATGACGCACATCCCCAAAATACTTAAAATAGTCTGTTCCACATCAATGCCTCTGAAACGATGATCCTGCTTACCATGGATAAATATCTGTTTTATATTTTGGGGGAGTGTAAACTCCGCCGAGTCTTTCAGCTCGGCAAGCAACTTCTTCAACGTATCAGCACCGCTGGCGACCTCCGCAATGATGATCCCCGGTATGTACGGATTTTTATTCATGAGGTCGACGTACGTCTCCACGATCTTTTCGATTTTACTCTCCGGCTTTACCGCGGACGTGGTCACGTTGTTAATGTTCATGAAGAGATGCGTCATGATGTTTCGCAGTACATCCTCATACAGTTTATCCTTACTGGTAAAATAGTAGAACAACATCGCCTTGTTGACGCCAGCTAAATCGGCGATCTCCTGCATTCGCGCTCCCTCTCTCCCGCGTTGTGAGAAGACCAGTTTAGCCGAATTCAAGATACGTTCCCTGGTATCCATAACCTCTCTATATTTATTGTTGATGAAAATACTCTCTCAATAAAATTAACCATATGGTTAAACTGTTTGGTTAAATATACATGAAAATTTAATGATTGTCAAGGAAAAAATAATAAATATAGTATACAGTCGACTTGAAAATCAACGCAAAGGGGCAGAAAGGACCTTATTTTTTTATATAAACCATTGATTTAATAGTCTATTCTCCGTATATTATAGCGCCACCGAGTACTTTACAATGGGGTGCATCGATGGCAGGCGTGAGTCTTTCGTTACGCAGCGCTTTATACTGAAGGAAGCAATCTATGCGGCAGACGGCGCCTTGGCTGGACAAGAGATAAACTGTCGGCTTGATTTTCTGGCATAGGAGTCACTGAAAGTTACGTTCGATACATCGAATAAATCAGTCTCATTCTAAATACAGGGTAATAAAAATGAAATCGATTCGATCTGACCGTCGTGTGATTACGATCATTCTCGTCGCCATGACGATCACTATGTTTAAGTTAACATCAACAGGTCAAATTCTCGCAGCGCCACATAATATCATTCCCATATCGCAAGTCAGGCAGAACAACGGGAACGGAGTGCCCCACCTGCTGAATTCCATCGTCGAGATTCAGGGGGAGGTGACCGTGGCCGACCAGTTTGGTATCGTCGCCACGATCCAGGACGAAACCGGTGGGGTGATGGTGTACGACTACAATTTTGCGAATCGGGTTGAGATTGGCGATTTTGTGACCATTCGTGGAACAGTAACACAATATCGGGGGCTCACTGAGATCGAAAACGTGACTGTGTTAGAGCATATCACGAAAACCGCCTCTGTTGAACCGATATTGGTTACCTGTGGCGATATAGACAATGAAGGCGCGAACAGTATTGAGAATTACGAGGGCAAATTACTGCGGATCGATGATGTGACAGTCAATACGTCGAACTGGTATGTGACCGGTTCCGGAACGAATTACACGTTATCGGACCGGACCGGATCCTGTGAAGTGCGAATCGATGATAATGTGAATCTGGCTAACACGGTTGCGCCGGGCCAATCGTTTTCACTGATCGGTGTCCTTTCCCAGTTTGATTATTCGGAACCGTATAACTCGGGCTATCAGATCATGCCGCGGTTCGTCGAGGACATCGTGACACATTTGGGACCAGCATTAATCATGTCACCGCTTGAATCGGAGATTACACCTTACTCGGTCATTATCTCGTGGAAAACGGCTGCGCCTGCTCAATCGATCCTGATGTACGGCTTATCCCCACAATATGAGATAGACACGTTGCGTTTCGACGAACAGACGACCGACCATCGCGTCCAATTGACCGATCTCTCGCCTGCGACGTTCTATCACATCAAGGCGGGCGCTGCTGATGAGAAGGGGGAGAGCTACGCGGATGATCACATCATCATCACCGCTTCCGGCCCCGAGTGCACCGGTGAGATGATTGCCTATTTCAATAGAGACGTTGATACCACACTGGCGAGTGAGGACAACGTTGCCCTGGAGAACCAGGACCTTGCGGCCAGATTCATCGAACGGATTCAGGCTGCCAATTTTTCTATTGATATCTGTTTCTATTCTTGGAGTTTACCTGACGTGACCGACGCGTTGGTCGAAGCGCTGGAGAGGGGAGTAAAGTTACGCTTTATCTATGAAGATGACGCCTTTTACAATGCAGAGATAGAGCGTCTGAGAGACTTACGGATACAGATTATCGACGATTCTTACGGTGATAATTCCGGCGAAGGCCTGCAGCACAACAAATTTGCCATCTTCGATGCCAGGGACAACTCGTCGGCTCAGGACGATTGGGTTTGGACTGGTTCGCTCAATATGACTGATTCACAGGAGGGCGGACTGAGAGCTGCACAGAATGTAATGATGATCCAGGACCAGGCGCTGGCGCTTGCGTTTACGCTGGAATTCAATGAGATGTGGGGGAGCAGCAAGGACAACCCCAGTTCCTCAGAGTCGCGATTCAGCGGACGCAAACTGGACGATGCGCCGCATATCTTTAATATCGCCGGTTCGACCGTGGAGATGTATCACAGTCCTTCCGATCCCATGATCAATCAGATGATCGAAACGGTAACTTCGGCCCATCATGAAATTTATTGCTGCATCATGGCCTTCACCCGTTACGACCTGTCCGATGCCATGTTCGACCGCCGCGCTGATATTGCAAATTTAAAGCTGTCGGCTGTTTTCGGCAGCGATTTCGACCAGTTCAGTCAATATTACCCGATGCATGGGGAGGGCGACTATGCCTGGGATTCTCCGGCGGATGTATGGATCGAGAAGGAAAGCGGACAACTGCATCATAAATACATGGTCATTGATCCCAATCACCCCGATTCCGATCCGGTTGTAATCACCGGATCGGCTAACTGGAGTAACAGTGCAGTCAATTCAAACGATGAACATATTTTAATCATACATAATCAGCAGATCGCCAATAAGTATTTCCAGGAATTTGCGAGACGATATGAGGCCGCAAGCGGAAGAAAGGTGGGAGTAGACAGCAGGTCGTTCGCGAACGCCGTTCCCTCCGCTGCTATCTCGTTAGCGCAAAATTATCCCAATCCCTTTAATGCGTCGACCTGTATACGATTCCACCTCGATAGGTCGGCGACCGTCAGGCTGCAGGTTATCGATATCACCGGAAGAATCGTTGATACGCTCATCGACGAACCCCTGACACGGGGTTCATACACGGTCGATTACACGCCGAGCGACCTTGCAACCGGTTTGTATGCCTATCGACTGCAGGTCGATAACGCCTCGGTCACACACAAGATGATCCTGCTGAAATGACGCGCTATGGGTTCGCATCACTTTATTGCTACGATGGGGCTGTATTAAAAGTCCCAATGCACGATATTTACCACAAGTAGTAGTAGCAATTTATTCCTTCTATACAATGGGTGGTATTTGATGAATAAATTCGTCACTACAAGTTAACTTTTGATACAATCCCACTAGTCACGGGAAAAAGTGCCATACGAAGGTGTGGCACTTTTCTCTCCGAACCATGGAGATGACCAAAAGTAGGATCATGCGTCTACTATGATTTGCTACTCTACAGATACTGGCAAAATACTTTCCATAAAAACGTCCCAATCGCAATGAAACGCGAACCTGATTCCATTCCCAATCTACGAAAAACATCGATGATCCACTAAAATATGTTCTAATATATTAAAAAAAGGTAACATGCGTTTTTTCCTTGATTTTAATCTCTAAATAACTTATGTTTATATCCATAAGACTAGCGGTTTCATCGATTAATTCAGGTTCTTTGGGTATCGCAACTGGTATAGCATCATGGGGGAGACATATGGATGCCGTGCAATTACCTGCGTATTTCAAGCACTTTCTATTTGACATTAAGCAAAAAGTGAATGCCGACTTGTGTGTATTGTCGTTTACAAGTCATGAGGACAAAAGTGTTCATGTATGTTCATTAAATGCGGATCATACGCCGCATACGATGATTATTCCAGGTTCATCGTTCAAATCGTTTACCATCTACGATGGTAATTTATATGTCATCACATACGATAATTTACACGATGATGTCACGAGCATGCACTCGATCCTTGAAAAAGACTTTCAGTACAGTAAAACATGCGTCACCAGGCAGTTTTCGCATGAAATGGTCGGCAATGGGGCCATATTACTATCGAGTAGATATCAGGAGGGAAGCGAGCTAAAACGTAAGTTTGAATCGCTCAATTTAGTGCATCTGTTCGATTATCATCTAAATATTCGTGACGCCTGGCAGAATAATTCAGCAACCGGAGATAATAAGCGTATGAATGAGGCGGGAAATCTATTACTTCACTCCAGAATCGCTTCGGCAATAACGGATCAGGATGGAAACATTCTTGGCGCGAATAAGATGTTTGAGGAGTTAACCGGATACAGCAGTCTCAAACTGCAGGAGGGGATGAACATAGAGGATCTGGTGATACATCGTAACGCCGCCACGCGAGTGCAGCGATCAGTCTATTCATCCTTGAATCAAGATGGAGATGAATATATCCTGTTATGTAAGAATAATGAAGAACGATATATCAAGATGATTGTCGATGACTTACCAGCGATGGATGGTAAAATTGTCCAATTGATCGACCTGACGTCGGTGCGGGAGCGCGAGCGAGGAATTAAGGAACAATTGGAAGTTTTGGCTACCATCAATCGAATTAACAGAACCATAAACTCAAACATCACGATGCAAAATGTGATGGACTCGATTATCGTGTCGCTCCAGGATGTGGCTGATTTCGATCTGTTGACGATTGTGATGGGTGTACCCATCGGCTCGGAATTTAAGATCTATTCGTTTCGTAAAGGTCATGTCACCGCGACCCAAAGTCTGCACGGCAGTGTTTCCCGGGAGCTGAAAAACTACATCGCAGATCTCGAAGACGGCGACAGCCTGAACAAGACGGGTGAATCGTTCTTGAAACTGATTCACTCTAATCCTGACTTTAAAGTTCAGTCATCCATTATGGTGAACATGAATACGGAGGATGGAGTTGTCGGTGTAATCGGATTGTTCAGCAGTCTGCGCAACGCGTATGCAAATTATCATGTCGAGGTTCTAAAAGGTGTGCGCGATCAGATAGCCATTGCACTGATGCGTGCTGAACTTCAACGGCAGTCCTTATTATCGTTGAGTTTTTATCAACAACTCCAGGCGTTCGAGGCTGAGATCCTGGGGGCTCAGACGAGGGATGATATCTATCGGCTGACATCCAAGGCTGCGGCAAGGGCAGTGGACGCCAGGTATGCTCTGATTCAGAACATAGGCAACGACAGTTATATTTCAGAGCGACAGGCGTTGTCGCTGAAGATGAATCAAAAAATTCGAAGCGTGATCGATGATGGCGAACCGCTGATTTTGAAAAATCTCTATCAATATTATACGCCAGAGCAATTGAAACAGATGGAATTACGATCGCTGAGTATTTTCCCTATATTCGATGAATCGCGAAAAGAGGCGCTCCTTTATCTGTATTTCGATAAATCACGCGTACTGCTTGAACAGGAGGTATTTTTTGTGGAGACTGTTCTCGAACTGTCATCCAATGCTCTCAGGCGAATGAGGCGCGTGCAGCAAATCGAACAAAATCTTTCGAAATACAAGCAGTTCATCGACCATTCGGCCGATATGATGATACTTACCGATAGGGACGGCAAAATTATGTTTCTCAATGAAGCAGGTAAGAAAAACCTTGGCTACGAAAACGGTTACTATGTGGGGAAAAGCATCCATTCGCTCATGCTGAACGGCAGGTTGCAGTTTTCGAATTTAAAAGCGGAATTGCTGAATCAGCAGCAGAGCATGATCCTCAATACAGACATGTTGAGCAGTACGGGTGACTTCATCCCTGTGTCCTGGAAATTTTCGGTGATCAAAGAGAAGGACGAATGTCTCGCATTTCTGGGGGTTGGTCGAGATATCACCGAATCGAGGCTCAATGAAAAGACTTCGGAAAACAAATATGAAGATCTGGAGCAGTTTTTGCTGAAGATGTCACATAATCTGAAGGCCCCCTTAGCCACACAGCAAGGATATCTATCCTTGTTGAAGCAGGAGTACTCGGAGAATCTCGATGAGGAAGGCTTGTTCTATATGGAACGATTATTGAAAAATTCTGAACAGATGGAAGCCATCATCAATGATCTGCTTCTCTTCCTCCGGTATAACCATGAAGAGCATAATTCTGAGAATGTGGACTTGAACGATCTGCTCAAGTCGATTATCGATGACATCGGATACAAGAAGGACATCTATTTCTCAATCCCGCAGAATCTGCCGTCGCTGATGTTCGACCGGGATGAATTGAAGGTCATATTTACGAACATCATCTCTAATTCTATCAAATATATGGGAGATGTCGACCAGCCACGTATCGAGATCGATGTGGAAAGAGCGAACGGTGAATACCATTTTCAGGTAACCGATAACGGTATCGGCATCGATAAAAAACATCAACCTTACATATTCAACCTGTTTTATCGAGCCCGTGAATCGAAGGGGATTGATGGAACGGGCATCGGTCTGGCGATCGTAAAGAAAATTATTGAAAACCATCATGGCTCGGTCTATGTCGACTCTGAACCGGGTAAGGGGACGGCGATTCATTTTACGATTCCGACGAACAATGTTTTGAAGGAATATGTGATGAATTAAGGGGGTAGCGTTAATTTTCCGCCTAACATCGAGGTACTCCAGTGAGTGACTTATTACTTCAAGAACAAAAAAGTGTGGCTATCTTAAGTACGATATCCGAACTGATTGCTTCCAAAGAGAATCTGCTCGATATACTGACTGAAGTCAGGCAATACATCAAAATCTTGATCCCCTGCGATTACGTCTCCATTATTTTGAATAATGAGAAGTCCCGCTATTTTTACCTCATACCCGCTCTTTACGATTCTGACGCACCGATCAGAGAAGAAATCATCGTTCATTATAATGAAACCGCATTGACCGATATACTCCGCACCCGTGCATCGATGCAGCGGCTCGATCTGTCCATCAGAGGAGCATTGACGCCGGGTGATCTCAAGTTCATGGAAGAGGATATCGAATCCGATATGGCCGTGCCGATCTTTCATGACAGACAGGTGATCGCAATCATCCATGCAAGCAGCTATGAATCGCCGAGTTTAAGCGAAATTCATCAGGAAATGTTGGAAGAAATTGCAGTGCTCGTCTCCATGGCTGTTGATCGTATATATTTGCATCAAGAGGTGAAGGAGTTGGAAGAAAATGTAGCCAGTTGGAAAGATAAATATCATTTTTTAATGACTCTTTCCAACGATCCCATTATACTCTTAAGCCGTGATCTTGAATCGATCTACGAGGTCAATCAGAAATTTGAACACCTGAGTGGGTACACTTCGATGCAGTTGAGCAGTATGAAATTTAGCCATGTCCACCCGAAGATGCCGGCTCATGTGATAAGTCAGATTATCAGAGAGACCAGGAACGGCGTTGTATCGTCCGTGAAAGAACTCGGTTTACGCCATCAAAACGGAACAGAGATACTCGTCGATTGCAGGTTTTCCTCGTTTACCGGGATAAATGATGCGCTGCTGATTGCCGTCTATGAACCCAAACTGGCTGAGAAAGATAGTCTGGGGCAAGGTTCAGGAGTCTCCTGTATATCTTACGACGACATGGCGCTGCTCAATAAATCCGAACTCACTCCATCCGACCTGGTGGCTGATCTGTCACTGCTAGTTTGTCATACAGGGGCACTGTGCCAGGCAAAATACGTCATCATTCACTCGGTTAAAGATGGGGTGGTCGATTCGCAAATTCTCTGCGCTCGGCAGCACCCGTTTTCCGGTGATGAAGACCTCGATTTACCTGTCAGCATCAGCATTTCCGAGGGACCGTATCAATCGATCGTCGACCATGGGAAGTCTGTGTTTTATGGAGATGTACTCACCGCTACCGAATATTTCGAATGGTTGCCGATCGCGCAAAATCTGGGTTATCGCGCGTTTGCCTCCTACCCGTTGAAGAGTTACGGACAGATTATCGGATTGATGAGTATGTATTGGGCTGATGAACAAGTGGCGGATGAAAATCGCGGCATGGCGATTAATCAGATCGCTTCTATCATGACCCTGGTGATGGACAATTATCATTATCGTGCCCGGCAGACGCAACACGATCTCCGAATGAATGTGATGAAGGATGTCGCCGCATCGGCTTCTTCAGCAGAGACGATGGAGCAACTCGTCGAAACAATGGCCAATGTCTTCACGCTGGTGTACCCGTATGATGTATTCATGTTGACGCTCTTTAACGGTTCTCCTGAAAAATATAACCTCTTCGCGATCGCCTCGAAATCCTATGGTGATCTGTTTGAACCGGAAGCCTGGCATTCGTTTGATGGTGAAGCATACGGTTGGCTCACTATCCCGGCTGATTACAATAGCGGCAAGGGGAAGATCAATTCTGTTACGCGATGGTCTAACAAGTTACAGTCGTCCATGAACACCCTGTTACTCCATGGTGGAAAGTATATGGGCACATTGACTTTATCCTCTATGCATCCGGAGCAGTACTCGAACGAACAACGTCTGTTCCTCGAACAGATCTGTCCCCTGATCGCACAAGGTATTCATCGAATTAACCTCGAGCAGGAGATCAGGCTTTATCACCAGATCATTCGTGATGTAGAGCGTGTCTGTAGCCATTTGAATACGCTTCAAGATCACAATGCGATGATCAGAGAACTGCTGAACGCGATAGGATCGATCATAAATCCAGCGTTCTGTTCTTACACTCAGATCAGGAAAAATGTGATCGATCACCACGTGTTTGCTGATGAATCGGTATCGGATGAGATGGACATGCATAAATTTGAGGAGAGAATTGTAATTCCGCAAGCACTCGAATCAAAAGAAGCCATACTTATTTCGGATGTTGGCAGTAAGGGACAGAAATTAGGATTGTTGAATTTCAATTATTCATCGTATCTTGGCGTCCCCCTGATGGATTCCGATACGCTGATAGGCATGGTCAATATCTACATGGTCCATCCGGGGAAAGTCGATGAATATAAATTTACGTTCATTAAAGTCCTTTGCAATCAGCTTGCGCTGTTACGGTCCACACTAATATTCAGGAAAGAATATGACACATTGCAGAA
Source organism: Candidatus Zhuqueibacterota bacterium (assembly GCA_016926625.1). GTDB lineage: Bacteria > Zhuqueibacterota > Zhuqueibacteria > Thermofontimicrobiales > Thiofontviventaceae > Thiofontadaptatus. The sequence continues at coordinate 2,208 of JAFGOE010000035.1, read as the reverse complement.
ACGAATAGAGAACAGCAATCGCGATTTAGATAGGTTGCTTTCCTCAATGTCCCATAATTTGAAATCATACATTGATGCGATCCAGGGTTTCTCGGCGATTATGATGAACGACATGCGCACCATGCTGAACGATGATAACAAGAAATATCTGTATCGTATACGTGATTACGCCGATAGAATGGAATTTTACTTACGAGATTTAACAGAACTCTCGAATATCGATCGTACTCCCAATGTTTACGAGGAGGTCGATACGGGTAAGATTCTGGATCTGGTGATGAGCGAATACGTGTTTGATATCGAAGACAATAAAGTAAAAATTGAGATTCCCCGAAATTTGCCCATGCTTTATTGTGATAAGAAGCGTATGCTCATCGTTTTCAAGAAATTGTTCGAAAACGCGATCCAGAATATTGACCATGGTAAAGATCAAGCCGTTATCCAGATCACGTTCGAAGAGGATGAGAGGAGCGTGACATTTCAAATACACGATAATGGAGTCGGGATCTCCAGTGAATTCATTCCCGATATATTTACCCTGTTTTATTCCATAGAAAGCGATTCATCCGAGGTTCAGGGTAGCGGACTGGGCTTGCCGATCGTCAAACGCATCATCGAGAGCCACAACGGCATGATCGATGTGATCTCTGAACCTGGTTACGGATCGACGTTCTATTTCACGATTCCGAAAAACAGGACTGTTTGATCATTTTACATTTAAACTGTATCTGCTGCTACTTATCTTCGTTCATCATATTAAATCATGGAATATAATTTTGAACCATGATACGGGGGCCATCCTGAAACAGCACCTCGATCTTCTGTCTATCGATTACACTCTGGACGATTCCGTTTCCAAAAATTTTATGCACGATGGCCATGTTTGTCTCATAATTTCTATCCATTTTATATTCGATCGCTTCATCAAAATCTAAGTTTTCCAATAATCGGGCAGCCTTGGTTCTGCGTCGCCGTGTTGTCTTTTTCTTCGGGGGTGGTGCTACTTTCTTGACTTTTGTCTCTATTACCGTTCCTTTCGGAGCTCTATATTGATGATAGGCATTGCAGTGTTTACACATGACTTTTAGAATTTTATCATTTTCGATGCTTGTGATCAAATGAATCGTATCTGTCTTACATTTACCACAATAGGCGTTAATCTCTTGCCCGATTGTATTATCTTCCATTTCATCTCCTTTACATTGTTTATGCCATATAACGCTTTGATAGTCTATGTTATTGTTAAACCAATACTTATTTTAAATATAACATGCGTTTTGAACCGACGAAATCTGCGACCTGCAACTTATACACGTAAACGCCTGATGCGACTTCATCGCCCTGGTCATCGCGACCGTCCCAAACGACTTGATATCTGCCAGCAGGCTGATGCTGGGCGATCAATCTCCTGACCACCTGTCCAACATTATTGATTACGGTGAGGGAAACGTCTCCCGATTCAATTATCCGGTATTGAATCGTCGTTGTTGCGTTGAAGGGATTGGGATAATTTTGCGCTAATTGGTAATCGTCTGGTGTTTTAACGTCGATCCTGAGTGTTCGGGAGTAACGGTGTGAACCGTCGTGATCGATCTGTCGCAGTCGATAATAATTCGTACCGCTTACCGGGGAATGATGTGTATATTCGTAAGATTGTGTTATCGCCGTCGTGCCTGCGCCCTTGACAAACGCCAATTCATTGAAATATATACCGTCGATTCCATGCTCCACGTAGAAGCCCAAATTGTTCAATTCAGATTCGGTCTGCCACTTGAGCACGACGCTTCCCTGCATCGAGGTGATTTCAAAAACGGATTGTTCGACCGGTACAAGGTCGCCGAGCTCCATCGTGTACATGGACCGTCCGTGTGTTCCGATCACCAATTTCCTCGTAGTTTTATGTACATCCAGACTATAGACCGGCACGATGGGCAGTTCCTGTCCCAAAACGTTCCAGGAATAACCGGAATCGGCGCTGAAGAAGCAACCGACATCGTTGCCAAGATAGAGCAAATTTGTATATAACGGATCGACCATGATGACATTGACAGGGGCATCCGGAAGATTCCCGCTGATATCGGTCCAGGTAGCTCCGTAGTTCGTCGTCCTGAACACATGAGGTTGGGGCGATTTCCACTTAAGGCCTGAGAACGTCACATAGGCGACGGCCTCGTTGGTCGGATCGACAGCAACGCGGGTGACCCAGCG
>JAFGOE010000133.1 GCA_016926625.1 Candidatus Zhuqueibacterota bacterium | reverse complement strand
TCAAACGGGAGTGGCGTGTCACACAGGGGAATACTCATGCTTCGGGAAAAAAGAATTTAATCTTTCAGATCTGTATCGTGTCGTTCAGGGACGGTTCGAAAATCCTACAGATGGCTCATATACGGCGACATTGACGAAGGAGAAATTGAACGAGAAAATTATGGAGGAGGCTCAGGAGGTCATTGAGACAAATACAAAAGAGGATGTCATTTGGGAGGCTGCTGATCTCTTATATTTCTTAACTGTATATCTCGTAAAACAGAATGTGACCATTGATGAAGTAATACATGAGCTCAGGAGAAGAAGGAACAAATGAAAATTATCCGATACGACGAGTTAGAAAAATCGTTTTTTGAATACAGAGAACTTGAAGACCTGCCGTCGGTGGCTCGCATTATTAATGACGTTAAACGGTATGGAGATTCCGCTGTCAAAAAATACACAGCCCAATTTGATCATATTAGCAGCGACCAATTAAAGGTCGGCACATCTGAAATTGAAAGTGCTTATCATCGTTTAGAAGCCGCTGAGATAAAGGCTCTGCAAGCTACTGCAAATAATATCGAATTGTTCACGATCAGGCAAAGGGAGAACTATAAAGATTTTGAATTCGAGATACGACCGGGTGTGTTTACGGGCCAAAAGGTGTTTCCGATTGAACGCGTCGGTATATATACTCCGGGTGGCAGCTACCCGCTGCCTTCCACCGTGTTAATGTGCGCCATTCCTGCGAGGATAGCCGGAGTCGAAAAGATCACACTGGTATCGCCGCCGACGCATCATCATTCCATCCATCCGACGATTTTAGCAGCAGCCCAACTGTGTGGGATCACAGAAATTTATCGAGTCGGTGGTGTTCAGGCGATTGCAGCATTGGCCTACGGGACGGAGTCGATCCCTGCGGTCGACAAAATTGTCGGTCCCGGTAATCAATATGTTACAGCCGCAAAGAAATTAGTTTACGGGGCAGTAGGGATCGACTTTATTGCAGGGCCGACGGAGTTGCTGGTCATAGCCGATAGCACGGCTAATGCGCGCTTTATTGCCGCGGATCTGCTGAGTCAGGCAGAACATGATGCGAACGCCATAGCGATTCTGGTGACCGATGACGAAGGCTTCGCGCAAAAGGTGATATCGGAACTCGAATCACAGCTTTCGCATTTGGAGACGAGGGAGATTGCATCCATCTCAATCAGCCGCAATGGAGTCATTATCATCGTCGATGATATCAAGCAGGCCATCGACATCGCGAATCGAAAAGCGCCCGAGCATATCGAGGTTCAGGTAAAGCAGATCGACTACTTTGCGAAAAATCTTAAAAATTACGGTTCTTTATTCCTGGGATCGTATGCAGCCGAGGTGTTGGGTGATTACAGCAGCGGTTTGAATCATACATTGCCTACCGATCGAAGCGCTCGTTACACCGGCGGCTTAAGTGTTAAAGATTTTCTTAAATTTCAAACTACATTGAGAGTCGATCACAGCGGGTTGTCCGAGATCGGGCCTCACGCGCACCGTCTGGCCATGATGGAGGGCTTACACGGGCATGCAAATTCTGTCAAGTTAAGACTTGATGAGCCTGATCCGAAATAGGTTAGTGACTATGATCAGCAGAGCAGAAAACAGCGCGATATTTTCGATTAATTTCCAGATGCTGATCTTCATTGACTCGGCATTGACGGAGAAACAACCGCAATTGATATTGAGTCCTCGAAACAGTGCGGAACTGATCGCGATCAGAAACATAACGGATGTAAATAACAGGATGAGCGATGCTCCTTTTTTAAAGGGCCCCACCATCAACAAAATCCCGCACAGTAATTCGAGCCACGGTAGAATGATCGCCATCAGGGTGACAAGTATATACGGAATCATTCGATAATTATCGATGTCCCATGCAAATTCAGAGGGATTGAGAATTTTAGTGATCCCGGAGAAAATGAATAGGATGCCGACCAGAATTCTCAGAATAGTAATGGGAGTATCTTTATTCAGTTTAAAAGCCATGTCATTCTCCTTCGGGTACAACCGAGTTCCCCAGCGTTTTCCAGGCTTCGATCCCTTCAGCATATATGGCTACTTTCGGAAAGCCATCCGCTGCGAGTTCGTGAGCGAGCAGTTCACCCATATCGCACGGCGGACCGTCGCAGAAACAGATAAGCCATTTATCGGCAGATAGGGTGTCTACCACGCTTTTGTATAGATCGTACATTTCGAATGGAATGTTGATCGAGGAGGGTATCTGTTCGGCGTAATATTTTTCCGGTTCCCGGGCATCGATCAGGATAGCATCGTTTTTTGTCATCAGATCGATGACCTGTTTCGTGGATACGAGGGCCGGTTCGGTGTATCTTATGTTCTCTCCTTTACTGGTGCCTGGTTTTGACGATTGAGCGTCGCGATGCAGTTTTTTTACCAGCAGCTCATCGTCCGCATAGGGCAGGGGAGGACGGGTAAAACTTACCCTTACCCCATGCGGATGGAAGAAATTGATAAAAAGTCCGAAAAATGCGGCTGCGCCTAAAATGACCGATACTTCACGCAGGATTCGTCCATCAACGAGTTTCACTTTGATCTAAACTCCTTTCAGATATACACGCATAACTTCAGTACGAAATTACAGCATGGTGAGGACGTTTTCGATTCGCTCCAGCGCCCAATCTATTTCCTTCTTAGTTATCACCAATGGCGGTGCGAGACGAATGACATTCACATGCGTCTCTTTGCAAAGCAATCCTCTTTCCATGAGAGCTTCGCAGAACCTCCTGGCACCGCCGGATTCTTTTTTCAGGACGATACCGATCCATAATCCTTCGCCGCGATAGAAATCGACATGTTTACTGTCTATCTTCTTAAGCCTCTCCATCAGGTATTTGCCTAATTTGGCGGAGCGCTCCGATAATTTTTCATCCACGATGATCTTCAATGCTTTTCTTGCTATCGCGCAGGCCAATGGATTGCCTCCATACGTTGAACCATGATCGCCTGGATTAAAGACGCCTAAAATTTCACTGGACGAGAGTACGGCGGAAACCGGATACATTCCACCGGATAACGCTTTGCCGATAGTGACCATGTCCGGTTTAACATGTTCATGTTCGTAAGCGAACAATTTGCCGGTTCTTCCCAGTCCGCTCTGGATTTCATCCGCGATCAGGAGAATATTTTTTTCCTTGCACAGTTGGCTCGCTTTTTTCAAGTATCCTTTCGGAGGGACGATTACACCGCCTTCACCCTGTATCGGTTCCACCAGAAAAGCGACTGTATTTTCGGTAATCGCTTCTTCAAATGCGGCGATATCACCGTAAGGAACCATTTTAAATCCTTTGGTCAAAGGTTGGAAGCCGTCTTTATACTGATCTTCCGGAGAGAATGAGATGATCGTGATCGTACGTCCGTGGAAATTGCCATCGCATACGATGATTTCCGCTTTGTTCCTGGGGACTTTCTTAATTTTATATCCCCATTTTCGGGCGGCTTTAATCGCTGTTTCCACGGCTTCTGCGCCGGAATTCATCGGTAACATCATGTCGTACCCGGTCAGCTTGCATAACTCTTTCGCTAATAACGGCAATTGGTCGTTGCGGAAAGCACGCGAAGTTAATGCTAGTTTCTTGCTCTGTTTCTTCATCACCTTCACGAGACGCGGATGACAGTGACCTTGATTCAACGCCGAATAGGCGGCCAGAAAGTCCATGTATTTCTTGCCTTCGACATCTTTTACCCACACACCCTTGCCTCGTTTGATCACGACGTCCAGTGGTTTGTAATTATGTGCGCCGTATTTATTTTCCAATGCAATGTAATCAGTGGTGTTCATCGACTATAACCTCCTGTATTAATAATCTGTTGTCAGACTGTGTTAGTTTATTTCATCTTTCTGAGAATGTATTAAGATCAATTTTTTATTGCCGCTAGATACCCGTTTTTTAATCATACGCACAATCATTTAAAGATGCGAAAGAAATTGGGCCGATTCGAACATAAACATCAGAATATACACGTTACAAAGCAAAAATCAAAGAAAAATTACTTCATTTTGCACATAAAATGATTCCGCATCTCGATCTAAATGACTGTATTACTAATAAACAAGACGACGGAACACAGTTCGATATATTATATCGCCCTCATAGATACTTACTGATCGCGAACAGAGTTGGATTTCATACTGCGCTGAACATGGACGAAACATGATAATTGGGGGGCCAATGTCACTATAATCGGTGACTGTGTTTCAGCTTAGCAAAAGGCTCGGCAGCCGGGGGAATGTCGGGCCTTTTTGCTATCGGCATGGCTCCTAAGCAGTTATCAACCGCTAATCCTGTTTGATATACGCACCGTACATGCGCCTGTATTTCCTTTAAAAACGGCAAGATATGCGCTATGCAGGCCCGGCATCATCATTCGAGCCCTCATCATCTGCGGAAGGTTCATCGAGATCCAGTGCCTCCTGATCCGGGGTCGACAGTGTATCAAGCGGCAGTCGTCTCTGCGTCCTTAATACCTCGAGTTTATTTAAAGGTTTCTCCAGCTGACGACGGCGAGTCGAAGTCAGTTGTTCGTACTCTTTCTGTGCTTCCTCTATCTTTTTTCCAAGATTATCCATTTTTTTAACAAATTCGAACCATTGCTTTTTGAACGAACCGATCAGCGACAGGATCTCATTCGATGTCTGTTCCAATGAAAAATTATCTACTGCCTGACGAATGACAGCCAGAACGGCGTACAGTGTGATGGGTGAGCAGAAAACGACATGATTCTTCAAGCCTTCATCGAGAATCGAGGGATCCTGCTCGTGGATAAACGCGTAGATCTGCTCGTTCGGAATAAATAACAGAACGTAATCGACTGTCTGCTGGTTGGGATCGATATATTCACGCGACGTGACCTCTTTGATCCGCAGTTTCACATCTTTCAGGAAGTCGATGCGGAACTTCTCACGGTCGACGCTCGATTCTGCTTCCAGATACCTCAGGTAATTGTTCATGGGAAATTTCACATCCATGTGTAATTTCAACTCCCTGGGAAGGAAGAAGGTAAAATCAGGGCGCGGCCCTGAGTTGGCAATGGTCTTCTGCTTGATGTAGTTAATGTTCTCGATGAAGCCGGCCAGCCTGAGCACATCCTCGGCCATGCGTTCGCCCCATTGGCCACGAATCTTCGTATTGGATAATATCTCGTTTAAATTCTGTGTCGAGCGCGTGAGCGTGGATGTCTGCTCATTGGTGATCTTGAGCTGATGGGCTAATTGCGAGAATTTATCGACCCGATCGCGTTCCAGGTCGCGCATGAGCATGGATGCCTGTTCGAGTTCGACCGTCATCCGTTTGAGTTGGAATTCGATCAGCTCTTTCTTTTCGTCCAACTCCTTTACATTGAGTTCTCGTTCCGATTCCAGCTTGGAGTGTGCCAGCTTTAAAAATTCAGTCGTCGATCTGGAAAGAGCGTCGAAGGAGAGGTGGCTGAACGAAGCCTTCATGTAATCCATGATCTGGTTGATGTATTCATTTCTGCGTTTCTCATTTTCCGCATAAAGTTCTTCGGCCAGTTCTCTGGCTGTTTTAGCCTGGATCAAACGGAGAAGAAGAGCGATTAAGAGGCCGAGTACGACTCCGATCAGGAAGGGGATGAGGAATGTGATATAATAAGGTGTCATAGTCAAATTAAGTCAATATTGAATTCAATTGGATCTTGAAGAGCAAATCAAGACCCTGAACGCAGTCAATCGGTTCGAAGGTCATGCATCGTGTGAGTCTGGATCTGCACTGTGCGATTCAGGTCCCGGATAGGGAAGAGGCATCGATAGGGGCTGTATCAAAAGTCACACGATATGATATTTTGCACAATGAGTGACAGTAAATCGATTTACCCAATAAAATATGGGGTTTTTGACGAATAAATTCGTCACTACAAAATAACTTTTGATAAAGCCCTACATGGTTGCGATAACCGGATCCGGTCCGAAAGCATCAACCAGAGTGAGTAATGATCAGGAACGCGAAAGATAACTCCCGTTGCGGGTATCAATTTTAATCGTTTCGCCAGCATTGATGAAAGGCGGAACTTGTATCTGCGCTCCGGTTTCGATTGTCACCATTTTCGTTAGATTACCAGCGGTATCGCCTTTTACAGCGGGTTCTGCTTCGATCACGGTGTAGTCGACCGACGTTGGGAGCTCCATGGTGATCGGCACCTGTCCGTGAAAGAGGACTTTAACCTCGAGTCCCTCTTTGAGAAATTTGTTATCATCACCGATTAAATCTGATGAGAGGGTGACCTGATCGTACGTCGTCATGTCCATGAACACGAATCCATGGGGATCTTCATATAAATATTGCATCTGCTTGCCATCGAGACGCACAGCCTCTAACTTTTCTGATAATTTAAATGTATTGTCAATGACTCGTCCTGATTTTACATTTTTGAGCTTGGTCTTGATAAAAGCCTGACCTTTGCCTGGCTTTACGTGCTGATATTCAGTAATTACATAGATGTCATCCTTGAATAAAATTGCCATGCCACGTCTGAACTCTGAAATTGCTGGCATATAAATCTCCTATAATTCAAATGCGTTTGATTGAGTTAGTTACGACCATCTAAGTTTAATAAATTTCTTATTATACAAAAATTCGATTACAAAAGCAAGCAAATTATATTAATCAAATTTAAAAATTTTTCTATTGATTTTTAAGCTATATTGGATTATATTAAAACGTTTTAAAATTTTAATTTATGAAGGTATATGCAATGTTCATTATCGCAAATTTTATCTTGATGCTGGCCAGGTTGATAGACATCGGAATCTCCCTTTATATCATTGCTCTTATTGGCCGCGTCGTTCTCTCGTGGATCAATTACAATCCGAACAATCAGATCTTTCGATTCCTGGTGCAGATAACAGAACCCGTACTAAAAAAAATCCGACGATATCTCCCTCCGATGGGAGGATTAGATCTATCACCGATGGTTTTAATGCTGATATTATACATCATCGAAGGTTTCATCGTATCAACGCTTCGTGAATTTGCGTTATTCATTCGATAATCGAAAATAAGAGGAGATCAGTTTTGAAGTTAACCCCCCTGGATATCAAGAAACAAGAATTTCGAAAAGTGATGAGAGGTTACGATCCGATCGAGGTCGAGACGTTTCTGGAGATGGTTTCTGATGAATTCGAGAGTCTCATCAAGGAAAAAAACCATCTGTCCGATGAGGTCTTGAAGCTGAAGACCCAACTTAAAGATTATCAGGAAGTCGAAAAGACATTCAAAGAATCGCTAATGAGCGCACAGGAGACGATAAATCAATCACGGGATAATTCCAAACGCGAAGCGAACCTGATCATCAAAGAAGCGGAGTTAAAGGCTGAGAAGTTACTCGAGGACACCAAGATACGCCTGATCGAAATGAAAAACGAACTGATGCTGATTAAGTCGCAAAAAGATTCATTCGCCAGACGGTTGAGGCATCTATTGGAATCACAGCTCGAATTGATCGGCGTGCTTGAGTTAGATGACCTCGGGTTGGGAAAGATGGAAAAGTTAAATCGCATTCCCGATATCTCGAGAAGTCTGCAGACAAGGCCGCCGGTGGTGGAGAAAAACGGGAATCCGACCATTTCCAGAGGTTCGGATCACATGTCAGCCACCGGGAACAGGGAATCCGATCGAAACCCCGGTGATGATATGGCTGATGAAAAAAAAAATCATAATTCCGTTCGGAACGATGTGAATAACATGAATGATAATCAGACGACCAAGAAGCATGATGAATTCATCCGATAGCGGCTAAGTTTCATGTTTATTCACCCCAATACGAAATAAACAACTATGACATAATCATCCAATTGGGGAGATAAAAAAATGCGAAACATAAGTATTGTTCTATGCATGGTGCTGATCCTGATGCTGGTTGTTGGGTGCGCGAAGCGGATCGCCATTCAATTCGATGAAATTCAGAATGGTGAGATCGTTAACGTCGAAACGGTCGATGGCGAATCGAAAAGCGGTCTCGTGAAAGCTAAAAATAGCGCGATGCTCATTTTGCAGCCCGTTAAGAATGATCCGAATCTGATCAAAGTAACCCGTGAGCAGATCGATCAGATAACTATCACTCCACCAGTCTATGATGATAAAAATGAGATCATATCAGAGTGGGAGATCCAGGATGTAAGAACGAATAAAAATAGGATCTTATATACAATCGGAGGGATGGGGTTAAGTTTCGGCGCCAGTTTTTTTATAGGATCATTAGCGCATCGGAATTTGACCGACTCTGAAAACCGGGACGAGGCGTTATGGGGTATCACGGGGTTGGGCACGATCTTAGGTGCCTGGTTTTTCCAGCGTAACGGGGCAAAGAAGGACAGAGAATCCGCGATTGCAGAGATTAGAGAGCGAAGGTACCTGGAGGCCAAAGAGAAGATGGAACTGCAGCAGCTGAAACAGGAAGAAGTACAAAAGGAATTGGATAAAGCAAAAACGAGTCGCAGGAAACAAGACGAGGAGATACAACGTTTAAAAGATCGGTTAAAAGAGCGCGACCAGAAAGCTGAGCAAGGAGATAACATTGAGTGAGCCAATATCTGTTTTGTTGAAACAACTGGATGAGACAATCGAGTTTTTACAAACGAAGACAAAATCGAAACCCGAGGTCGGGATTATATTGGGTACAGGATTAGGAGCCCTGGCTGATGATATCGATAAAGAGATCGTTATTCCGTACGATATGATACCAAATTTTCCTGTATCCACGGTCGAATTTCATGCCGGAAAATTGATATTCGGCAAACTGGGCAAAAAATCAGTCGTAGCGATGCAGGGCCGGTTTCATTATTACGAAGGCTACACGATGAGGCAGATCACGTTCCCCGTCCGCGTGATGAGACGATTGGGAGTGAAGTATTTGTTGATTTCGAACGCCTGCGGAGGTATTAACGCTGAGATAAAACCTGGTGATTTGATGCTTATCAGCGACCATATCAATCTACTGGGAGACAATCCGCTCATCGGCGAGAACGATTCGTCCCTTGGTCCACGTTTCCCGGATATGTCGGAACCATACGACAGAGAATTAATCAAGCTGGCCGAGGAGATTGCAGCGAAACTCAAAATAAAGGTCCATAAAGGCGTTTACGCCGCGATGACAGGACCCAGCCTGGAAACCGCTGCTGAATACCGATTCTTGCGAATCATAGGGGCTGATGTTGTCGGGATGTCGACCATCCCGGAAGATATCGTGGCGGTTCATAGCGGAATGCGTGTTCTCGGAGTATCGGTCATCACTGACGCATGTGTGCCTGAGGAATTAAAGCCTGTAAATATTGATGAGATCATAAAAACATCAAAAGAAGCAGAGCCTAAATTGACACGATTGATGCGCGAAGTGGTTGCAAAATTATAACAGTGGTCATTATCCCACTTTCGTTGGGCGATGTGGGATTTCATGTCTGATAGGTTTTTCCACATAAACAATTTAGAGAAACTTATTAGTCGTTTGATTCCACTCCCGCTTGCGGGGTGGGATTTCACATCTGTGACAAATATGAGAGGGCATTCATGGATAAAAAGGATACAGAATATTTCAAGCAATTGTTGCTGGAGCTGTTGAAAGATAGTTACGATCAGTTACGAGACTCATCCAAAGAGTTGAACGAAAACATAATCGAATCGAGCGGTGAAGTTTCCTCCAATCCGTTTCATCTCGCGGATATCGGCACCGATGTGATGGAGCGCGAGAAGGCGTTTATGATCGCATCGATGGACAGTGATGAAATATTTGAAATTAATCACGCATTAGAAAAAATTGACAAAAGTGAATTTGGCTATTGCGAACAATGCAACCATGAAATCAGCAAGGAGCGATTGGAAGCAGTGCCTTACGCTCGTTTGTGTTTACCCTGCAAAGCAAAAGAAGAGAATAAATAAATTTAAGACAAGAACCCTAATTGAAAAATAAATTACTTGCACTTGGCATATCCGGTTTGATCGTCATAGTGGATCAGATAACCAAAATGTGTGTCCGCTATTTTATGGAAATCGATCAAACCGTTTCTGTCTTCGGAAAATTGGTTGAACTGCATTATATCCTGAATCCGGGCATGGCTTTCGGCTTCGAAGTAGGAAATCGATTTTTTTACATTTTTTTTACCAGTCTCGCCTGTCTCATCGTCTTAATTTTCCTTTTCAAATTGGATGACGTCCAACGATGGCCGCGCTACACGTTGGCCTTCATCCTGGGCGGAGCGATCGGTAACCTGATCGATCGCATCTTCGTGGGTAAGGTTCTTGATTTCATTAAGGTCGGATTTTGGCCGATCTTTAACGTCGCCGATATTATGGTAACGATCGGAATGACGGTGTTGATCATCATCGTTTTGTTCGAAAAGAAGCAGGATGATGAGATCTTCGATGACGAACTTGAAATAAACTAGTGTCGAATTATTTTGGAAACGAACACATCAACTTTTTCGATCCTGGTTACCGAAGAACAGGTAAAACAACGGATCGATAAATTTCTTGCCGACGTGTTATCGCAATTTACACGTGCAAGAATTCAAAAATTAATCGAAGACGATCGAGTATTAGTCGACGGCAAGCCCGTCAAAGCCAGTCACCTCGTTCGTGCGAACGAACGGATCGAAGTAAATGTACCGGAGCCGGTCAGTTCGCACATTCAGCCACAACCCATACCCCTCGATATCGTTTACGAAGATGACTATCTGCTTGTGATCAATAAAAAAGCAGGCATGGTCGTGCATCCCGCCTATGGCAACGTATCCAACACCATGGTCAACGCGCTGTTACATCATTGTGTAAATCTGTCGGGTATCGGTGGTGTAAAACGGCCCGGAATCGTGCACCGGCTTGATAAGGATACTTCAGGATTGCTGGTTGTGGCAAAGGATGATGAAACCCATCTACGGCTCTCGCAGCAATTTTCGTCGCGAACCATCGAGCGCGAGTATACCGCCGTCGTGTGGGGCAATTTTCGGCTCAAGAGCGGCAAGATTACGAGTTACATCGCCAGAAGCAGGAGAGATCGTACCCGGATGGTCGTGTCTGAATCCAGAGGCAAACTCGCTATCACGCGTTTCAAAGTGATGGAAGAATTCCCCCTCACATCCTTACTGGCCGTTAAATTAGAAACCGGAAGAACCCATCAGATACGAGTCCACCTGGCGGCTAAAGGTCATCCGGTGTTTGGCGACCTGCAGTATGGGGGACGAAAGAAAATGATCATGAAACTTAATCAGGGTAAACTTCAGATTGCACTCAACTTGCTAAGCTGCATAGCCCGGCAGGCACTTCACGCACGAACTCTTGGGTTCGTTCATCCGCACACCAACGAATACTTAAAGTTTACGTCCGAGCTACCCGGCGATATGTCCGAACTGATCGCTGAGATGCAAAAAGCAAAAAGCGATAGCCAATCGCTCTGAGTTTCTGTTTCTTGTAATAACGTTATAATTTACAAATTTTTCACTTGACTTTTTACCGATTTTTGTTTATTGTCAAAGCATTGGTGTAAGAGTAATATTTTATTCGCTGATAAATCAGTTTAAATTAAGGTCATTTCATGCAATTTCCGCTATGCTTTGCATATCTCTCGATGGGTGCCAGTATCATCGCGCTGTTCACACTAATCATCGCATCGTTTCAGTCGGGCGACACGGGTAAGGACAGGTCTGTGCGTTTCATCAGACGGGCCAGCCGCACCATCAAGACGAATGATAGCAGCGATAAAGTCGAGAAAGCGGATGTCAATGTCAGGGTAACGGCGTTATTGTGGACGGTCGTATTAGGGCAGGTCATCGGATTGTTCTTTGTACTCTTTTACGTTTCAGACGCCGATGCATCACGAACTTTCCTGCGCGTCAATGGATTTATACTGATTTTCGCATCGCTTTTGTGTTCATTCCTCACCATCCTTAACGGTTGGCTTAAAATCAGAATGGAATTGTGGTATCGCATCATATTTCAAGCGTACAGCTTTGTTGTGGGAGGGTTTCTGTTGAGTGGTGCCGTGGGGGGGAGGATTTCAATATCGAGAGCGGTGAGTGAAGCGGGGGAGAAGCTCTATTTAATTATTATGGCCTTTTTCTTTACGGTGATATTAGCCCTTATCCTCATGTTCGCCGATGGCGTCTACAGGGACAACGAGCGACTGGAATATGATTTCAACAATTATTTCCGAATCGTGATCACCGTCGGGATGATCATTGGCCTTGGATTGCTTTTCATCCGATCGATTCGTACTTGAGGTGACATGTCTATGTCCCATTTTCTGTTATATAGTTCGATCGTCGTGCTTCTGATCGGCAAATTTGCGTTGATCCTCTATCTGTTTATGATATTCTACGGAAAGGATCTAAAAGAGACGGAGGAGATCAAACGATTTGCGAAGCGACAGGTGCGAAAAATCATTCTGCCCAAACGGGATAAGAAGAGCATCCGTGAGGAGATCGCCCGCTATGTGCTCAAGTTGCGCACGCTGCTGTGGTCGATGTTCATCGGGGAATTGATCGGATACATATTTCTGGCGTTAGCGAACAATGCGGCAGGTTTCAACGTACTGGTCTGCAACGCGATCATTCTCTTTTTATCAGCTTATCTGTGTCAGCTAATGACGCTCGTCGATGCCTGGATAAAGAAAAAATCCGATATGCTCGTCCGACTCACTTTTCAGCTCGGACTGGTCGTGCTCGCCTCTATCCTGTTGTGTATCGCAGGCGGAAAAGGCTTTTTCGATGTGAAAATTTTATTGACCGTCATCATTTTGCTCTTCTTTTCTTCTGCCGTTATCGCACTATATACCATGCTGTTCGAAGGGATATTTAATCAGGAGAAAAATCCGCCGTATGATTTTAATAACTATTCCCGAATCGTCATCCTGCTCGGTGTAGCCATAGGCGCCAGCCTGACACTGCTCATTCCCGTCATTAGCTGATCGACCCTGTAGCACTGATGCTATGATTTTAACAATTAATTATATTTGAGGATGTAAAAAGATTGATATGAATAAATAATCACGGAGTAGCAACTGCTTGTTAAACGGATCGGAGCGGAATACAACCATTTTTTTCATTTGACTTTTAAAATAATTGATGTTCATTTAATTTTTACTAATTAGATTTAGATGATCATATTGAGGTAGCTGCTGGTCTCTGTGCCCTCTGTGTTCTCGGTGGTTACAGCTTTTGGATTGCTATGAAAAACCAATATTCTATAATCAATTTGCTCCGATCAATCTTAATAAGTTCATATTCGATAATCAACTATGCCGTATAAAATACCGGAAGAAAAAATAACCGAGATCCTCGACAAGATCGACATCGTCGATCTGATTTCGGACTATCTGACTCTGAAACGAAAAGGAAAGAATTTTTTCGGGCTCTGTCCGTTTCACCATGAGAAGACGCCATCGTTCAGTGTGGATCCGACGAAACAGATGTTTCACTGCTTCGGTTGTCACAAGGGTGGAAACGCGATCTCGTTTATGATGGAGCACGAACGGATGTCATTCCTCGAAGCGTTGGAATATCTGGCCGACAGGGCCGGTGTGCGCCTGGAGAAGGTGCAGGGGGACGATTCCGGCGAAAAGGATCGAGAGGCCATTTACTACGCCAATAAGATGGCGGCAGAGTACTTCATGCGCACTCTCTTTTTGCCTGCGGGTAAACCATGCATGGATTACATCCGTAAGCGAGGGTTTGACGAACGGGTTATTCGGCATTTCGGGCTTGGTTATTCTTTACCCGCCTGGGACGGACTGCTGAACTACGCGAAAACGAAATCGATGAATCCCGATGTGCTGTTCAAGGCCGGACTGGTGTTGAAAAAGCAAAGCGGGAGCGGCTATTACGATCGCTTTCGCGGGCGTTTCATGATACCATTCATCAATCTGTCGCGTAAGGTAGTGGGTTTCGGCGGCAGGATATTGGTCAGCGATCCGCAGCAGCCTAAATACCTGAATACGTCCGATACGCCGGTGTTCCAAAAGGGTAATTTGCTGTTCAATCTAAACCTGGCGCGTGATCAGATTCGTAAGCAGGATCAGGCCATTTTTGTCGAAGGTTACACCGATATCATCAGTCTCTATCAATACGGTATCGAAAATACGGTGGCAACGTCGGGTACCGCTCTGACGGCAGCGCAGGCGCAGCTTATCAAACGATACACCAATAATATTATTCTGGTGTACGACAGCGATGCGGCCGGGTCCTCTGCATCGATGAGAGGAGCCGATATTTTTCTGATGGCGGGACTGGATGTGCGCATAGCGACTCTGCCGGAGGGGCACGATCCCGATTCGTTCGTCCGTGAGAAGGGGAAAGCAGTGTTCCTCGATTATCTAAAGCATGCCAACAGCTTCGTTCAGTTCAAGATACAGACGCTGTCGAAGCAGTATAGCATGGAAAATCCTGACGATCGGGCGCGCATCGTCCATTCACTCGTCGCATCGATCGCGAAGCTGCAGGATAAAATACGGCAGGGCATTATCGTCAGGGAAATAGCCGAGTTCTTCAATATCGATGAACGATTTATCGTCCAACAGATCACAAAAGTCCCTGCCGAGAAGACGTATGAATACCCACATGATCAAGAACCAGTAAAGGTGGCACCGAAGACCCGGGACAAATACGATCTGGCGGAAGAGGATATCGTGCGACTCCTGATCGAAGTGCCCGACCTGATCGAAGATGCACGGCGGGCGTTTGATACGAGCGAGATCAAGGATGAGAATATTCGCAGGGTAATCGAGACTATTTTTAGATTGCGAAGCGAGAAGAGATGGCTCAATGAGAATATCATCGCTCAGGAGATATCCGATCCGCAATTGAGCTCCATTGTCGCCAATTTACTGTCTGTCAGGATCGACGACATGTCCGAACCGGAAAAGTTGCTCAGCGACTGCATCGTACTTCTGAAGGTACGGGATAAAAATGAGCGGATTAGCGCGATCATGGCGGAACTGAAAGGCCTGCAAAAAGACGATGCCCGTTCCACAGAATTACTAAAGGAATACGCGACACTGCGCGATGAAGTCGACGCGATCCGTAAGGAGAAATTCATCAACAGGATAGACCATGGGGATGAGTTGGAGTTTTAACGGGTGGCGACGATGTATTGACGCTATTTATAAAATGACGGCATCCAAAGTGTCATCGCGTGCAATCCTCTTGCACTATGTGTCGGCGACGTCCTGGTCGTGAATGCTGGGACATCCGTTGCGAAACACAGTAGATTGCTTCGCGCTCTCAAACAGCGAGAGCGCTCGCAATGACAATAAAAGTGCTGTCATAACCGATTTTTTGCTATCCATGCAATGACCCATCCAATGTTGTCATTGCGATCCCGCGAAGTGGGAGAAGCAATCTTCTGACTGCGTGTTAGGGACTTCCTCATCGTAAATGCTGGGGCATCCGTTCCTCATCTCAACAACACACATCCTCTCAAGATATTCCCTGAGATTCAGCATAAATCTTAATGATTCTTTCTTCGCTGTACGAACGTAGAATCCTCGCAGAAACCTGGTCGACATAATAAATTCCTGATAATATTCGATCACATAGCCCGTCGAATCCTGTGTGATGCGGTAATATCCTGATGAAGCGGACACATTGGGGATTAAATTCGTGTTCTGCTGGCTGGATATCATGGTAAATGTGACCTTATGTTCCTCTGATTTAAGCGACTTCCGATAAATCGATGCATTGGTAATGAAGAATTTCTTGAATGTGTAACGCACATCGTACCAATCCTCTCCCTGTCGGATCAACACAATGGAATCGGCGCTTGTGATGATATTTTTCAAATGTGCAAAATCGTACAGGATCCGGATCAGGCACTCATAATCACCGTCGATTGAAAAAGAACCGCGAAATGAATAGCAGCTATCGGTACGATGAAACTGATAATGAATGCCTTCGATGCTCCCGATATCCGACAGCAGAAGATGCGGTATGCTGAATACGATTAATAAAAAGAGCAACACCTGATGAGGGCGCCGGCAAAGGAAAGTATGTTTCATAGGCTCATCTAACTTCGATTAGAAATACACAGTAAATAGATAGCACCATTGCATGCAGTCAAATAAAAACCTTATCATATTAAATGCTTTCAGGTTCTCATGGACAGTATCCCATAAATCACTCTGGTTTAGGGACTGAAATCGCGAATCAGATGGATATCATCCCTGGCCAGGATTCGCCCTGAGCCGTTGTCCATAATGTGTTCACATAATTCAGGGCGAAGTAGTTTTGCAACAGATGCACCCAGAACGAACCAGATTCCGTCAACTCAAGGAAGTTATCCTGGCGGACGGCGAGTCCCCTTCGTTCCAGGACTCGCAGCCAGCGACGTGCTTTCGGTGCATCGCGATAAAGAACCGCATCCAGTTGGTTTAGCGGTATCCGTGTATCATACAATCGCCAATAGAGCCACCACCACCCGGACGTCTCCTTTGTCAACGGCATTCGCAGGGCAACTGCCGTATTTCCTCCTGTTGTTGCCTGTGTCCAACTGACAAGATCGAAGGTGTTGAGTACGAAATCCTGGGGCAGATGCGATCCCGCACCGGGTCCGATACCAATGTATCCATCGCGGGTTACCGATGAATAACGCGGCGAGCGCCCGTGTTTAAATCCCCACACTGAGACTCGTTCGAAATCATGTTCCATGCACCAGTCATAGATTGCGTAATATTGTGCGCGACGCACACGAATTTTCGGCATTTTTACGGAATTCAGTTGCATGAATTTACCGACCGCTGTGTAGGGGAAAGTAAATAAGGGATAGGTGGTGATTTGATCAGCGCCCAGGCTTGCCGCTCGTTGCAGATCTGCTATAAGGCTTGCAGTAGTTTGTCCGGGTAATGCAAACATTAAATCCGCATTAACCGAAGAGAATCCGCTTTTTACGAGCAGTTTAAGCGATTGTTCGGCGATGATGGGTTCATAGCGACGACCGATCGTGTTGAGAAGGTCGGCGTCGAACGATTGCACACCGAGGGAGACGAGCGAAACGTTCGCTTCATGCATCGATTGGACGATTTTATCGTTTACATCGACCGGATTTGTCTCGATGCAAATGTTTCCGGTCACATTGAACCGTTTGCAAATATGGGTAAGGATCTCTGTTACTCCGGACATTACCAGCGTCGGTGTGCCTCCGCCGATGTAAATGCTGGTAATTTCGGCAGGTCCGATCGCCTCAGCCCACCAATCGACCTCGGCAATCGCAGCCTTTATGTAAGGCTCGATAAGTTTCTCATCATAAGGCACTTTGGTGTAGGGACAATAGGGACAGAAGTGATAGCAGAACGGTACGTGTAAATAAAGGGATGTACGTTTTATCCGGGGCGGCTTCCATCCTGGGGGAGGCGACTCGAACGTCCATTCCTGATCCTTACCCACAAGATGTCGTCGAATGAGACGAGTCATTTTGTCAGTCAATTTATTTCTCAAATTGTTCACCAGTACCTCAACATCCGGAGCACAGCGCTCGGTCGCAAACGCTGGAATTCAGTGAGCTCGGTGCAGGCAGCGTAACCACAATCGATGCAAACGTCGTCTGCCGCGCGGCAACAGATTGACTCGCCATCGACATCAACGACCGAGGCTACAGGAAAACGCCTCGGCCAGTTACCCGTTTTAAGCGCACGCAGACCTGCAGAAGAGTTGATGACGGGCAATCCCTTTCTTATGTAGGTGAGAAGTTGGTCGATAATCGAAGCGCGTTCATCGGCATTCAGGTAAAGTTCATCGTACCCGTAATACGGAGTATGAAAATAAAACATGACGCCGACGACCGGAAATTTCGTATCGCGCACCCAACGGAGAAACGCTTCGATGCCTTCCGCGGTGTTGCGGTCGATCACATAAATGATAGCGATTTTGTTGTGTTCCTCCCTGCGGATAGCCTTTTCGATCTGGTAAAAATGATCACCGCGGCGTCTTTCGAATATGCCAGGTAGACCATCCATGCTAACCCAGCTTAGATCGGCCGAGGTACCCAGTCCCACTGTACCGTTCGTATAGACATGAACGTGGAAGAAGCCGATGCGTTTTGCCTTGATTATTGCATCTTCGAGCGTATGTCCCTGATCTTCCCACATCATCGGTTCCCCGCCGCTGAAATAAAGCTCACGGAATCCGCGATCCCATGCATGCTTCATCGCTGCGATCACCTGGTCCCAGCTCATATCCGGACGGCCGGTGTTCGAGACGCGGCAACCACGGCAGGAGAGGTTGCACCTATCCGTCAGTGCGATGCCGTAGATGAGCGGATCGGCACGCCGTAGAACAAAGAAGCGCCATGCGTATCGTGTATAGAATATATACTTATTCGATGGCATTCTGGTTTTACCGTGGTCTTTATTTATATTGTGGTGACGACTATAGCGAACGCGTTGTTAATGGCTGATCCAGTGCTGTCATTGCAAAGACACGTCCACTGAGAAGAAAAGTGCTGGGGCTGTATCAAAAATCGACTTGTAGTGACGAATTTATTCGTCAAATACCACCTATTATATGCAGAGAACAGATTAGTTACTACAAATTGTGTTAAATATCTTGCAGTAGGACATTTGATACAGCCCCGGTAAATTAATAATTTCTTATTGCGTTCTATTGATCCATTTTGCTTACGGGCCTTAGCCGCAAATCATGAAAATCGAAACTGAAATCCGTGGCCGGGGAGACGGCTCTCATCGTAGCATGTTCGATAGTCCCTTCGTGAACTAGACTAAATGTGACATAGGCGTCGGCCCTGGTCTCGCGGTCTCTCCATCTGACGATGAATGTGTTATGCTGCCAGTGTTCCAGATCTCCGATCAGCGATGGTGTATGAGTGAAATCCATCACCAGCTTGTTGCCTTCCATCTTGATCACCACATCGCCGTACCAGTCGTCAGTATAAGTAGCGGCATAAGAGGCGAGGGGGAGGGAAGGCTGCGAGGTGGCGTCCCGTTTGGCCCTGGCGGTTGCGATATGCTCACGATTTTCGGCAGCGTCTTTCTCGGCGATGTTTTTATACGCCTGGAGCCAGTCGAATTGGGGTGCACGGAGGTAATGATCCAGAATGTGATATATGATCGCATCGTACGCTTCATAGGCTTCCTGATTGGTGAGCACGGCGATGCCGAGCCTCATCTCAGGGACCATGGCGATTCTGGAGACATAACCAGGCCAGCTCCCGGTATGGCTGACGAGTTTCCTGTCGCGATAATCCGTGATGCCGAAACCCAGTCCATAGCCCGAAAAGTTCCGACGCAAGGGCGCCAAATCGGCCGGGGGATTGCCCACATTCCTCGGCGTCACTAAGCTCCACAGAGCCTTCGTAGTCCTGGGTGAGAACAGCGTTGTACCGTTCGTGACGCGTCCTGAGTCCAGCTGTACGATCAGCCACTTCGCCATATCAGATGCGGATGAGTTGATTCCGGCCGCCGGATTGACGTTTTTCGTCGTTAGCGTGGCCACTTCGCGAACTACTCCGTCGATCCTACCATGGGGGGACGCAAATTTAGGACCGACTTTACGTTCCGACTGGTTGATGGTGCTCTCCGACATGCCGATCTTGTCCAGGATGCGTGTTTTTACGAAACTTTCCCACGACTGGCCGCTCACCGCTTCGATCAGCTCGCCGGCGACGAGGTAGAGAACGTTATCGTACGCGTAGGAATCGCGGAAGCTGGTCGACAGCGGGACGTAACGGAGCTTGTGGACGATCTCTTTGCGCTCCAGATCCGATGTCGGCCACCACAGCAGATCGCCAGCGCCCAATCCCAGTCCGCTTCGATGAACCAGCAGATCGCGCACATTGAGTTCGTTGGTTACGTACGGGTCCGATAACCGGAATGCGGGGAGGTGTTTAATGACTGGATCGTCCCATTTTATTTTTCCCTCTTCCACGAGCATGGCCAGCGCTGTGGCGGTGAACGCCTTGGTGTTGGACGCAATGCCAAACAAGGTGTGTTCATCGACCGGCGCTGAGCCGTTTATCTTTTTCACTCCATAACCTTTCGCGAGCACGACCTGTCCATCGAAAACGACGGTCACAGCGATTCCCGGAACTTCAAATGCCTGGCGGACCTGTTCGACATAGGCATCGAAATTATTCGGTAAAAGGGGTCGAGAATGAGCAGGGGAGATTATAATACAAGGTAAAATAAGTAGCAGAAACAGAATTCGAATGATGAAACGAGATTTCATGGGTAATCCTCCGATTGGCAGAATTTTAATCTATTCTTACATTAAGAGTCGTGCAGAACTTTAATTAGATTGTAGCAAGTCGATTGATCGATTCAGGAACGTGCTCCGGATGAGGGCTGTCTCATCGGATTAGCTTTCAAGGACGCCACGATGCAGTATTATTGGACAGGATCTTTCCTGATGACGGTAATGACTATGATGTAATATAAATACGGCAGGGCAAAAAGTCAAAGGAAAAAACCGGAAATCAAAAAATTAATCATCCTCTTAGCCAAAGGACTTCAAGTAAAAAGCCAATGCGATCGGGTAATCTATTTAATTTAATGAGATAAGTCTATTTATTTAATAGATTAAATTAAGGTATACATTCGCAAGGGTAGAAAAGATATTGACTTTTTAGCGTACTTTGGTTATATTTCACATTATTTTTCATGCACAGTTCGCGGAGAGTCGATTCGTTTCAACCAGATTTTCAGGATCAGATAAGAAATCAGAACTACAAATTTGTAATACGAGGTACGATGGAGCATCAATTGAAGATAGCATCGGTCATTCTGGCGGCGGGCAAGGGAACGCGTATGGGGTCGCCGGATAAGCAGAAAGTCTGTTTCCCGGCGGGTGGTACTCCGGCGATAATCAGGTCGATTCGGACATATTCCAGCCTCGGTATCAGTCCGCACGTGGTCGTGGTGGGGCACGGGGCGGAGCAGGTGATGGATATGGTCAGTAGCGAGTTCGATGACGCGATTTACACGTATCAAAGCGAGCAGCGGGGCACGGGTCACGCGACGAAAATCGGAATTCGCATGCTACGAGATCTACATTACGACGGCGATATACTGGTGGTGGCCGGCGATAAAATCATCGAACCGGCGATTTTACTGCGGTTGATTCTCACGTTTTACGAGCAGAAATCAGATCTCGCGTTTATCGTCGGCCAGAGCAAGGATTCCCCCGATGCAGGCAGGGTCATCTTATCAGACACTGGTCAGCCGATGGCGGTAGTGGAGACGTTCGATCTCAGACGCTGGGAGCTGATGACCGCGTTATGGAACGGGACCTCGATCGGGCCGATGGAAGCGGCAGTCGTGCAAGGGATGGCACGCGACCTGTTTCCGAATGAGAAGAAGCGGGCATTAGCGCTTGGATCGCTCTGGCAGCAGGTCGACCGTGGTGATCCGGTTCATCGCAGCGATGTGGAGAAATTTACCGGTGACGGCAATCCAAAATTTAAGCTTCCGGACGGACGAGAGTTGAACGCGCAGGATCTTAATCGTAACGGACTGACCAATTTATCGGTCTATCTGTTTCGTGCAGCCACGCTTTACGCAGCGTTGGACAAACTGACGTCGGATAATGCACAGCAGGAGGAATACCTCACCGATGTGGTAGGTATTTTATCGGGCGAGAATCATTTTCGAACCCATGTCGTGCAGGTCGACGACCCGCATCAGGTGATGGCGTTCAATAATCAGGAGGAATTGCGGGAGATCAATCGCTACTTGCGCTCGCAGGAGCGTCGCGTGCGGGTAGCCAGACCGCCGTCCAAATTTCATCGTCCCTTACAATGGCTTCAAGCATTGGACAGCGATAACATGACTCGATTTTTCACTCGACTGTACAACGGTAACCAATCGCTGGCGACGCAAAAAATGAATCGCTTGAAGCGGCTGCTGATTCAATTCAAGCAGGAGTATGGTGATATCGACGTGACGATCGCGCGGGCTCCGGGCAGGGTGAACCTCATGGGGCGTCACATCGATCATCAGGGAGGGAACGGAAACCTGATTGCCATCGATCGGGAG
Source organism: Candidatus Zhuqueibacterota bacterium (assembly GCA_016926625.1). Classification (GTDB taxonomy): domain Bacteria; phylum Zhuqueibacterota; class Zhuqueibacteria; order Thermofontimicrobiales; family Thiofontviventaceae; genus Thiofontadaptatus. The sequence continues at coordinate 12,262 of JAFGOE010000133.1, read as the reverse complement.
ATATTTTTAGTCGCAGCGCAGCGAGATGATGATGTGATGCAGGTGAGCAACCTGGATCGTATTAAATTCCCGCGGCGCGAATTCAGGATGAGCGATTATATGAACGGGGAATTTCACACGAACTGGCTGAACTATGTTAACAGCGATGTAGTGGAGCGGATCGAGAAAGGGGACTGGTCCAATTACATCAAGGCGGCGTATCTTCGTTTCCAGTCGCATTTTTCGGATCGTTGTTTTAAGGGATTAAACATGATGTTCAGCGGGGACATACCGATCGCCGCAGGATTGAGCTCTTCGTCGGCCATGGTAGTCGCCACGGCCGAGGCGCTGGTCGCATTGAACGAGTTATCGATCGACCCGGCGGATTTTGTGGAACGGTGCGGTGAGGGCGAGTGGTTCGTGGGCACGCGCGGCGGTTGTGCCGATCATGCCGCCATGAAGATGGGCAGGCAGGGACAGGTTGTGAACGTCAGTTTTCATCCGTTCCGGTCGCAGGAGGCTGTTCCGTTTCCGGAGGACCATCTGATCGTGATCTGTGATTCGCACGTGAAGGCGTACAAATCCAGTTCGTCGCGTACGACGTTCAACCAGCGCGTCGCCTGCTATCATCTGGGCAGGATGCTCATCAGGAAGAATTTCCCGCAATATGCGGCGTTAATCGAGCATCTGCGGGATATTTCGCCGGAACGGCTCAACATGGAGCTGACGGATTTTTACACGATGATCCGCCAACTACCCTGTGAGGCGACGAGGGATCAATTGATAGGGTGGTTGGGATCGTCGGAAACGGCATCGATATTTGCTTCTCACCCGGCTTACGATGGTACGTATCCTATCCGCGACATTGTGTTGTTCGGAATTTCCGAATGCGAACGAAGCAGGAGGGCGCCTGGATTGCTGCGAGAGGGTCGGATTACGGATTTCGGACGATTGATGAGCATTTCCCATGATGGCGACCGGGTAGTGCGTTACAACGACCACTGGAGCGAGTCGCACTATCATTTCGATTGCTCGGAACGATATTTTGAGGATATTGTATCCTCGGCGCATCAGGGAGACGACAAGGCCGCGCTTCATTTACAATCGGGATCCTATCGCTGCAGCACACCGGAGATCGATCTGATCGTCGATTTAGCGGGCAGTATTCGGGGCGTAAAGGGCGCTCAGATCTCAGGGGCGGGGTTAGGCGGCTGTGCCATGGTGATGGTGGAAGACTCGGCCGTGGAGGATTTGATCCGCGTGCTAACGGACAAATACTACGCCACCAGCGACCTCGAGCCAGCCATCGCCATCTGCACCCCGGTAGCAGGCAGCGGGGTGTTTGAGATTTAGGCCACAGCAATATTATAGATCGGCATTACCTGGAATTCAAAATTTATCGAATTGTAGTGACGAATTCATTCGTCATATAGCACACATTATATGCGATAAATAGAGTTATAGCTCAAAATTGTGCTGAATTTATCACATAATGAAGGGCTGAGCAATCAGTCCTTTTTCTTGGCAATATTTCTTAGCACTGATGTCATCTTGTCACAAAACTTACCTTGTTCTCATCATTGGTACGCGGACGATATTCTAGTAATACATCCTCAAGTAATAACTGACGATCATCAGAAGTCAACAAGCTGAAGCGATAATTCTTTAATGGTTCGTACTCTTGGAATAAACTGGACTATTTGCCACTGGCTGTAAGACGAACCACCAACTCCTGTCGAACCACCTTTTATAAGCGAACGTTGTCATCTGGGATTGTAATGTTTAAATTTAAATCAACCTTTCTAATATCATCCCAAGTAAAAAAAGTGTTAGCTAATAATCGGCTGGAGTCGCCTAATTGTTCCACTAACGATTGACCATCAATTATATATTAAAATCGAGTCAGCGTTGTTCATTTCTTTTCACTCCGACTTTGATCTGTGTAAATGAGTGCACCGGAAACGAGCATGATATTTTATTACCATCGAATTTAATCTCTTTTATAACTATGTTATACTGCTCCTTCTTATCAAATGAAAAAGGTTCATCGAGCGAGGCACTGTTTACTAATCTTACTTCAGCTTTTCCTGTAAAGATACCCGAGTTATTAATTATATCAGCAGCAATCGACTTATCTTTATGTCTGTTGACAACATTAATATAGACTGTATTTGTCTCTTTTGAATACACTGAGGTAACATCGAGAAAAGGAATCCCTTTAAACTTTTCGGTATTAAAGGTATCGCATTCAACATACGTATCAATTGAATTGCCGTGGCAGCTATTCGAAAATAACTTAAATATATTAAATAACGGCGTTTTGTAAGTTCCTTTTTCTCTATCATTAGATAATAAAGATGTTAGCATAGTAAAGTTAGTCATTTTAACAACATCAGCATGACGAATAAAAGAATTAAAACATTGCGCTATCGGCAGTACGGATTTAAAATTTCTTCCAAAAGTCCCCCACTCATCAAATGAAATATAGATTGGATTCCTAAAGTCCTTCATTGCTTTTACGGCTTCAATTTCAGCAGCCGTCACTCTGATTTTTTCTTCAAAATCCATAGCGCTTTGTCCCATGAAAGTGTAATACTCATCTGATCTTTCCCAGTAGCGATGAATGGAAATATAATCTATTATATCTCCCAAGCCTGTGAGCACTTTCCGGTTCCACTCGACCCACTGACCAGTGCTTTCATAGTACGATGATCCGGAAGCTACAAATCTAATCGTATTGTCTACAGATCTCATAGCCTTTGCAGCTTCTCTTGCAATTTTGACGTAATCATCAGCGTTTTTATAACCCAGTTCCCAGGGCGAGCCGTCGACTTCATTGCCAAGATCCCAGATTTTTACATTGTACGGTTTGGGATGACCGTTCTTAGCACGTAAATCTGAATAATATGTTCCTTTCCCGTAGTTGCAGTATTCAACCCAGTAGCACGCATCAAATATTGTGGCAAGACCGAGATTGACACAGATTATATTCTCGCTCCCGATGGTTTTATTTAATGCAATCCATTCATCCGTGCCAACATGATTGTTATCGATACCACCCCAAGCAAGGTTGATTTGAGCAGGGCGCTGATCCTTGGGCCCGATGCCATCCTGCCAGTTATATCCCATGACAAAATTCCCCCCTGGCCAGCGCATGTTGGTTATTTTAAGTTCTTGCATGGCTTCAATATAATCTTTCCTGAATCCGTTCTCGTCTGCAAGCAATGAGGATGGATCGTATAAATTCCCATATAGAGTATTGAAGCTAGCTGTGTCGGGCAAACCCATTCTTTCCCCGCTAAAATGAATAGGTTCCATAAACACACCGTAAATCTTCGGATCAATTTCTCCGATTATCCTGTCGACATCAATTTTAATTTTAGCTGTTTGCGCAGACAGGATAACAGGAAATGCAAGCAGTAAAGCAAAGAAATACTTTTTCATGATGAACTCCTTTTAGAAAACATTTAATGAGATCCTTTCCTAAAATAGAAACGACATAAAGGGCTATCATTTAATTAAAAATAAATAGATTAATTTCCCTTATAATGTATTAAGGAAATAGCTAGTTTCTACAAAGCATAGGTGAAAATTCATCCAGGCATCTGCGCCAGGTCAGCCACTTATGAGCTGTATTTTTCAAATATATTCTTATTTATAATTAAAAATCTAAGACGGCCTCCTTCTTTGAATACTTGATCGTTTTATTTAATGTTTTAGGCACTTCGACACCAACCCCTTTATTCTCGCTTACTAATACAATATTAAATGTGCGTTCCTTAAGCATTCCAGGGTAAGAACCTTTTCGTGCTTCAATGGTTAATCTTTTTTTCGCGTCATTCCATCGAAAAGTGATCAGAGAATAAAATCCTTTCTTATAATTGTAATTGTCGTTCTCGTCTTCATAGAGCGTGAATTCACCATTAGTACCGGGATAAATTCTAATTTCAATTGGATCGCTTCGTTCTGTGGAATATTGAATAAACGGTCCCATAGGAATTATAGAACCGGCGCGGACAAACAGCGGCATGGTTTCATACGATGCATCCGCTTCTATTTTCTGACCACCTTCGAATTTCTTTCCTGTCCAGAAATCAAACCATTCCGTACCTTTTGGTAAATAGACTTCACGGGTGTAACTCGATGAATCTATTTTCACATCGTTGGGATGATTGTACAGCGGTTGTACAACCGGACTCACCATGATTGAAGGGCCGAACATGTACTGGTCATTGATAGCGAAAACGTCAGAGTCGTTCATAAAATCAAATGGCAATGCGCGCATCATTGTGTAATTTTCACTAGTGACCTTCCAGGCCAAGGAATAAATGTATGGCATCAACCGGTAGCGCAGGTTAGTGAACCTTAGCAGCGTCTGGTAGGTTTTCGATTCGGGAGTTCCAAAAGCCCATGGCTCGCGCGGGAAATCGGCGCCATGGGCACGAAATAATGGACAGAACGCAGCAAACTGGAACCAACGTGTATAGAGCTCTTTGAAGCCCTCATCCTCCTGACCTTTTTCAAATACTCCATTGGCAAACCACCAGCCCGGTTGATGTTTGATGAAGTAACCTGCTATATCGGTTGTCCAATAGGGAACTCCTGTCATGCAGAAGTTGAGTCCCGCAGGTATTTGCATCCGGAACTCTTCCCAGTTTGCGGAGACATCACCGGTCCAGTAACTCGCCGCATACTTCTGCATTCCGGCGAACGATGAGCGTGTAAGAATGAACACACGCTTCTGCGACTGCGTCGAACGCCAACCTTCATACAATCCTTTGGTCTGCATCAACGCATACACATTAATGTATCGGCCGCTGTTCATCAATTTCCTGAGCACGTCGGAATTGACCTCATTCAATTTCAGATCTGGCAGCTTGAAGAATGGTGAAGACCAATCCGAATCATATCCTTCAGTGCAGTCCGCCCAAAATCCATCCATGCCGGTTGAGAACAGCGAATCGTTTACCTGTTTCCAATACAGTTGCCGTGCTTCGGACAGAAGAATATTCAGGTGTTCTTCGTTGGTAAACAGGCCGCCAATTTTCGCCAACTCGACTTGGTCGGGAGTCCCTTTCGTCATATTTGGCCAGATAGAGATCATGATTTTCGCATTCATGTCATGAATATCTCTTACCATCTGTGTAGGATCAGGATAATTTTTATGGTCGAAAGATTTTTGTCCCCATCCTCCTTCAGGCCAGTACAACCAATCTTGAACGATGAGATCAAGCGGGAATTTTCTCTCACGGAAGTCTTTAACAATCGAGACAATTTCATCCTGCGTGTTGTATTTCTGTTTCGACTGGATGTAACCGAAAGCCCACTTCGGATACATTGGCGACTTTCCGGTCAACTTACGGTAAGCGGAGACAATGGAGTCGATATCTTTTCCATAGATGAAGAAATAATTTATTTCATCCGCAACTTCTGACCAGAGGTAGTAGCTGCCGCGCGTGTCGTTGAACTCACCGTAGGAGTAATTATCCCACAGCAATCCATAATGATTGGTAGAAATAATCACCGGCACTATATCTTCCCGGTTTTTCTGAAGCAGAGTTATTTTTTTGCCGTTTAACGCCATATCTGCGCTCTGATAACTCCCAAGGCCGTACAACAATTCTCCGGGTGAATATCGAAATGACTGCTTGATGTTGTAGCAATCCTCACCGACGATAGTTGCAGCACGCGTGCTCTTCTCATCTTCGGAAAGAATAGTATTTCCCAGACTGTCTGAAAAAGTAACATTCAATGAATTTTTATCGACATGGGCAGTAACAGAAGATGTTGACAGAATAATCCAGTCTTTACTTTCATCAAGCTTCCATTTGGGAGTTGACGGCGGCATTTCAGTAAGAATAAGACTGCCGCGTTGTGAAAATTCGTCAGTCGGAGAAGCAATGACTTGAATGATATTAGTATCCCAGATTTTCAGTCTTAGCTTCTTTATTCCATTCAGATCATGAAAGGAGGTGATGACTATTCCATCATTTTCTTTTTGAAGGGTCTGTCCCAACAATACGTCGTGCTGTATTGCGATCAGAAGTAACAAAGGTAATAACTTTTTTTTCATTCTTGAACCTCGCATCGACATAGATGAACCAATATTATTATTCTCTATCGTGTTTAATGGCAAGATACTTTCGGCGTCATTCTTGCGTTCTGCCTCTTACGCGTTCGGGCAAAAACCGGAATCCGACAAATACTCAGCACCTTGCCGTAAAGATATTTATTTTTTCCACTGGAAGTCGTTATACGGATAATTGTGAATGAATTTCCGGGTAACAATCGAGCAATAGTTGTTCCCGAGACCTCAACTGTTTCAATCTTTGGAGAAACCTTCAAAGGCTCTTCCAATGTATTTTCATCCAGCGGGCTTGTCGATGTTAGCACTATCGCTTTACCGCTACCTGAAAGCTTTCTGGCATCATTAAGATCAATCTGTGTATTAAGCGGTTCAGACGAAGCATTCACAACCTTTACAATAATATCGCCGGATTTCTCATTTCTTCGTTTTCAAAATACCATTTGCTTTAATTATTACATGATTCAATCCTTGAATAGCAATGGTGCAAATTCATGCAGGCCGCGTCTCCAACTCTGCCACTCGTGCGCCGTTAGTGGAGACACATAGAAATGAGTATTGATGCCAGCTGTTTTGAGCGAATCAGTATTTACCTTAGGGTCGCCGCCAAAGGGTCGGCCGGGTCTGTGGTTTTCGAGTTCACGGCTCCCATAGCTGACGAACACGAGTTTCACCTTTTCTTTGAATCCAGGAGCGTTCTTAACATCTTCCATACTAATGCTTCCACCGCTGAAGATACCGACATGTGAGAACTTATCAGGATTAGCCAGAGTGATAATCCGGGTCTGCATACCACCCATGGAAAGACCTGCCATCGCTCGATGAGCTTGGTCTGCCAGAGTGCGATAGCTGGCATCGATCATAGGTATGATATCCTCCAACAAGGTTTTCTTGAAACCATCAGCCCAGCCTGCCGGTGGCCAGGGACCGGCGGGCCGATCGCCTTGTCTGAGTGGACGCGCCTGCTCCGGCCTCCGCCAGGTACCGTTGTCCATTACAATGATAAATGGTTTGGCTTTACCTTCGGCAATCAGGTTATCCATAATCAGGTTGGCATGCCCCTGGTTGCTCCATCCAGTCTCATCTTCGCCTCCTCCGTGTTGTAAGTACAGCACTGGGTAGCGTTTCTTAATTTCCTTATCATATCCGGGCGGCGTGTAGACAAAGCAGCGACGCATGCTGTTGTTGCTTTTGGAGAAATAGAAATGCTCACGTATTTGTCCATGTGGTACGTTTTTGAGAGCATAGAAATCTTGATCCTTGGCGGGAATTTCAATACCACTTCCCCAACGGCTGGCGCCATAGAAATACAAACTGTTGGGATCAGGAACTGCAGCACCGTCAATCCAGAGTTGGTAGTAGTGGAACCCTTCGTCCTGAGGATTTGAGTCACCGGTCCAAACACCACTCGTATCCATCGTCAGGTCGTATTTTACTGCGCTAATATCCAATTGGACTCGCTTTGCTTCAGGCGCCGAAATACTGGCGCGCACACGACCTTCGGAATTGACCTGAGGATATTGCTTACCTGGTTGATTAGTAGACGCAGCTTTGAAGTCCTCTACTGCAATAGAATCAATCCGGTTTGATTGAGCCAAACAAATTCCACTGACTGTTAGGACCAAAAGAAGAATAAACACCGTTGCTTGTTTCATTTTGAATCCTCCTTAAGAGATTTTTGCTGATTGATTATATAACTTCATGAGTTTATTGAATTATAATCTTTCCTGCTTTTAAATCTTTCGCATCGGAGCTATCGCCGTATAAAACTTCATGCACACCTGCAGTCACAACCATCTTACCGCTTGCTCTGACGTAAAACTCAAACGAAGAATATGGCAGGTTGATCACTGTCTGACAGGTTTTTCCGGAAGCTATCATAACCCTGTTAAAACCTTTTAAAGTTTGCAATGATTCGTCTTCATCGTTTACATTGCGCACATAGACTTGAACGATTTCTGTTCCATCGCGTTTGCCTGTATTTCCGGTTCAGTGACCGTTAAGCCCTAGCAATCCCAACTGTTCCATCCCAATGGAGGTATCATTGCCTAGCTTCCGAAATCTTGGGCGTAAAGATTTGTTAAAAAAATATTAGCACTGCAAATACAGAGAACCAGTTCATGATTTAGCTCGCCCCGTCAAAAAGCTAGCAAGAGTAATAAATACGAGATGATCTGTATTCATTATTGATCCTGATTGTTGCGCAAAGTCGTTGATATTGCAAGACAACGATTTCACACAAGCTATCGAAGCGAAATGATAAGGTGTGTCATGCGCATGATACGCCCGGATTCCGCATTCCGGCTAATTGATTCTCAGCCTCATTGCCGGGTCAATTCACCTCAAGCGTCACTACGGATTTGGCAGGAAGCGAAACAGTGAGAATCCCGTTTCGAAGTTGCGCGCTTGCGAACGGTTTTATATTCACTGCTTCCGGCTTGCCAAAATCATTGTACGCATCCATAATTGCCGCTGTGATGATTTCACCGGTAACTTTGGAGCTGGTCGTTCCCTTCAATTCGCATCGGAGGTTCTGTGCTTTCATCGGGTGGAGATTTGCGAGTGAGACATGGATTCTTCCTTCCTGGTCCTTCGATGCAGATACGTTTAACGCGGGTATCGAATCTGCGCCGTTGGTGTACGATTCACTCTGGAGATCAACAGGTAGCAGCACGGCGTCCTGATGCACGGAATACATCTTAAAGACATAGTAGGTTGGAGTTAGCACTATTTCACTTTCCCTTTTAAGAATCATTGCCTGCAGCACGTTCACTATTTGAGCAATGTTTGCCATCTTGACACGATCACAATGTTTGTGAAAGATGTTTAAGTTTACAGCCGCAACCATTGCATCGCGGAGTGTGTTTTGTTGATAGAGAAAGCCAGGATTCGTTTCTGGCTCAATATCGAACCAGTTACCCCCACTCATCGACAATAAGGCCAATTTTCTTTTGTGCATCATACGCATCCATAATTGTTGCATGCTTTGTGATCAACTCATCCATCTTCAGAGTACTTGAAAGGGTGGTGAACCAGTCCTTCTCGTCAAAGTCGTTTACAATCCTTTTTTTGCTCCAATCGTTCACCGTATATAGAAGAAATGCAGAGAGTATCTACCCAAATATCCCTGAGCCATCGTAAAGAGATGGTGCAACTGTACCAACAAATCTCTACTCAATTGTAAAAGACTCCTTCAGACGAATATCTTTGGATGAACTGCCAACTTGAATTTCCCACTGCCCCGATTTTATCCTGAAGTCGTTGGTTTTGGTATCGTAAAAAGAGAACTCAGATGCCGGTATTTTGAATGTGAGTATCTTATTCTCTCCAGGAGCAAGTGTAATCCTTTGAAACCGTTTTAATTGGTTGATAGGTACTTTTATAGATGCATTATCAGCATGGACATATACCTGAGCAACTTCATCACCTTTCATTTGGCCGGTATTTTGTAATGTAAATTGGATTTCGATCTCACCATCTTTTTTAAGTTTGTCGGAGTTAAATTTTAGATTACTATATTCAAATTGAGTATATGAGAGTCCATGGCCAAACGGAAACAAAACAGGCTGATCAAAATACATATATGTCCGGGGATAATTAATAAGATCATATTCAGACATAGGAGGAAGCTGTTGTGTCGATGCATAAAAAGTTTCAGGCAGTTTACCGCCAGGATTAATATCGCCGAATAAAACTTCAGCAATGGCTTTTCCGCCCAATTCTCCCGAGTACCATGCTTCTACAATTGCACCAGCTTTGTTTTCAGTTCCAGCAAGAGCAACGGGACCACCGTTTACAAGGATAATAATAATTTGAGGGTTGACGGATGCGACCGCATCAATTAAGTCTCTTTGAATTTGAGGTAATTCAATTTCAGTACGGTCCAAACCCTCCCGAGCGATCTCGGGCGAAGTACCAAGAACGAAAATAACAACATCATTATTCGCGGCGACATTTTTAGCTGCGCTGAAATCTTTCTGAGCAAGATCCCAGGTTAATCTTGCGCTTGCACCGAGAGCATTGTCATAGTATTGGAACTCAACATCATATTCTTTCCCCGGCTTCAAATCTACGTCCGCTCGATTCGGCACTTCACTATGATCCCTCCAGTCATCAATTAATAACTTTCCATCGAGATAGAGCCGCACTCCATCATCAGTGCTGGTACCAATATGATGGACAGTATCGGGAGGCACTATTCTGCCTCTCCACCGGATAGAAAAATGATCTTCCGATACACCAGGTGCAGGGGAATCAGTACCAAAATTAAAATTTATCATGGAATCGATACGCGTGATAACAGGATTCCCGGACAGATTCATATTATCAAAGTACTCACCCTTCATGCCAGCTTTGTTCGTTCCTTCAGCGCTGGCAAAGTATTGGGGTTCAATGGGTCTCAAAGAAATGCTACTAATAGCGCATCCCATTGAATAGTCAATTCTAATCCCATGAACAACAGCTTTCTCTTTTATTCCTTCAAGAGGACTAACCAAAACATTCGGCCAACCGCTATAAATGCCAAGCTGAGCTTCAGCTGCATTTGGGCCGATAACTGCAATTGATTTTATCTTATCCCTTTTTAGAGGTAGTATCCCATTATTCTTAAGAAGTACGATTGATTTCCGCGCAACTTCAAGTGCCAGATTACGATTAACCCTGGAATCAAGCTTATCTTTGGTAATTGAGCTATAGGGGACCATTTCAGCCGGATCGAATTCGCCCAACCGGAAACGAGCAGAAAGAACTCGTTCTAAAGCGTGATCAAGATCTTTCACTTCTAATAATCCTTCATCGAGAGCTTCTTGCAAATATTCACGATACTCTTCTCCACAACACAGGTCGCAGCCGGCAAGGATACTCCTGGCTGCTGCTTGCGCACCGGTTTTGAAGAAATTATGTCCAAATACAATATCATTAATCGCACCGCAGTCCGATACGACATAACCTTCAAACCCCCAAGTACGTCGTAACAGATCATTTAACAAAAACATGTTTGCATTACAGGGAACATGATTTACTTCATTATATGCACCCATAATGGAGTAGGCTCTACCTTCGACAATTGCCTGGCGAAAAGCGGGCAAATAATATTCCCACATGCTGCGCATATCAACATCAGAGGAGCCCGTGTGACGGCGCTCTTCTTCATTATTCGCCATGAAATGCTTAGGAGTAGAAACAGTTTTCAAGTAATAGGGATCATTGCCCTGCATGCCTTGAACAAAGGCGACAGCCATGCGAGAAAGAAGATAAGGATCTTCACTATATGACTCCTCATTCCGACCCCAGCGTGGATCACGAGCAATATTAATGGTTGGACTCCAATATGTTAGTCCATTGCCGCTGGTAGCATTCAAAGCACGCGCTTCATCAGAAATAGCTGTGCCTACACGATATATGAGATCAGGATCCCACGTCGAGCCCATTGCAACAGCTTGCGGGAAGGAAGTTGCTCCGCTTGCAACTACTCCGTGCAAAGCTTCACTCCAATAGTTGTATTTGGGAAGTCCTAATCGAGGAATCGCATCTGATTGATTGGTCAGTTGTTTAATCTTCTCATCAACCGTCATTAGTCCTATCAAATCAGAAAGCCTTTCTTTATAGGAATTCGGCTTGAAGACATTTACAATGGTGGAACTGGTTACCGAGTCTTTCCCTGATCCCTTACCGGTCAGAACTAATAAATAGTAACCGGGACGAGGAAAGGTAACCTCTGTAACAGGATTAGAAGCGTTTTTGAAAACGACTTTAGAATTCTGAGGACATGTCCATTCCACTTTTAGTTTATCGGAAGATACATTTCCCTTAAGTTGTGCCGAGTGATCCTTTTCCCAATTGATGATCTGATTATTTCCAGCATTGATTGTACCAGTTTGAGAGAATAACAGAGTTGAGTTTAAAAACAAAAGTGCTATTCCAATTACTGATTTGATTCTTTGTACCATATAACTCTCCTTAACAAGTGAATAGTAAATTGTATTACGATTTGTACATTTAGAAAAGCTTAAAGATGTTTACGAATATAATGATAACCATCTTTTTTGCTTTGACAGCCCATTAATTCGGCCAAAATGGCACAAGTAAACCGCTCAATATCACTAAAATATGGCTGGTTATCATTATAGATAGTCCAATGGCATAAATTGATAGTTCAGTTTCCTTTAAAACGACTCGTCCCGTCGAAAAATGGTATTA
>JAFGOE010000034.1 GCA_016926625.1 Candidatus Zhuqueibacterota bacterium | reverse complement strand
GCATCAAGTACAAAGATATCATCGTTGCTTCCGATGGCGATGTCGAGCGGTGCGCCGAAACGATTTAGATCCATGATCGGATCTTCATACAATGTATACGCCGATAAATAATTATCCCCCTGCTTTGCTAATTTTTGAACCTTAAAATTGCCACCCATCTGAGTAAAATAGATATTACCGTCTTTATCACAGGTGATGCTACGCGGGTCATCGACTGTACCTGCGCCGGATCCAAAGGTGGCGATATCTCTTTCGTAAACTGCAGTAAAAATCGGATGATAGAAATGGTTTTTCAAACGAACTAAACCCGTCATCACAAGTGTTAGCCTGGCGATGCGGTTGTTTCCGTTATCCGTCACAAACACTTCATTATCCGCAGCTGGTCCAAACGTGATGCCCTGAAAACTGGAGTTTGCTTTTGTGTCCGTATAAAAGGAATAGATCCCCATAATCGAATCGATTTTGGATTCTTCACCGGAGAAGATCAGCGTCGAATCCTCCCTGATACCCACCATCACGGAATCGACTCCGATATTGTTGATGTACTGATTCCAGCAGAATATCTCGTGACTCCCGTTGGCGATCAATAAGTTCAATTTCTGATCGATATCCATGGCGATCGGATTGTTCAGAGGTTCGATCTGGTTTAAATTTTGATCGGATACAATATCGCCCGACCTGGCAATGACCGCGATCCTGTCATTCGCCTGATCAGCGATGAAAATGTAGTCATCCGTACCGATCACGATGTCCACGGGTGTAAACGTGGAAGAAACGCCAGAGTAACCCAACGAGGTGGCACTCCAGTCAGGATTGATATGTATATATGATGTATCGTTCGCGCCGAACGCATCGGGGTTCGATTCCACCACGGGCAGCGGCATTTTTTCGCCGCATCCGTTGATGATGCTCATGATCATAAAAACCAGTAAAAATGTTATACGGGTTGTTATCTTCAATTGAAGCTCCTTTAAAATCCAAATCCGAGAGAAAACTGATGCGACGTACTTAAATTATTAAACGCCTTGTAGGCGTAATCGACTCGCAGCATACTGCCGGCAATTTTAGAAGTGAGTCCGCCGCCGAACGTTAAATTTTCTTCATCGTAATTAATCCGGTATCCGGTTCGTAATTCAAGTATATCGAGGAATTTGAAATTTAATCCGAGAACCGCGTTTTCCGCGTTGTCCACCGGGTGATTGATCTGGAATGCAGTGGTAATCTCGAAGTTTTCCGACTGATAGGCTTCCATGGCCGTTCCAACACGGAAGGTTGTAGGAGGGGAGAACGCTTCATAGTTCTCTACCGAATAGCCACCTTCCTTTGTTTTTTTCTGAAATGTGCCGACCGGCTTTAAATCCTGTCCGAAATTTACCAGACTGACGGCGAAACGCAGCGACTTCCAGCCTGTCCAATAGAACGTCCCCAGATCGATGAGCCAGCCACTCATTTTGATGCCGGCCATATTTTCTTCCACAAATTTAATTGAGGTACCGAATGAAAACCGGTTGGTCATTTTCAACGAGTAGGTCAGTGCCGCATAGGTATCGCTGTAAGTGAAGTACTCGCCGTTACCGGTCGGGTACATTTCAGTCGTCACCGCCATATCCTCCATATGCAGCATACCGAGGCTAACGCCGAACGATCCGATATTCTCTACATGATGAATATAACCGAGGTAATCGTATTGAATATCGACCGGCCACTCGATATGGCTGATGGACAGAACATTATGGTTTAGCTGAGCTGCTGCAGCAGGATTCCAATAGAGCGCTGTCGCATCGGTCGCCATGGCCACCGATGCCCCGGCCATACCCGCTGCCTGTGCACCGACATCGATTTTCAGAAACGTGGCAGCCGCCGTCCCGACGCGCTGTCCCCCCAACAGGGGGAATAGGTTTTGCGCATTGATCGCTTTACTGAAACAAAGACTTAACAACAGACAGAGGATTATTTGGATTGATTTTCTCATTTTACATTCAACTTAGACTTAAATAAATTCATGGTTAACTTATTTTTCATGGTTAAAAATTAACCGACATTCCGAAGCGAACCGTACGCGGCCAGTTATATTTTGAAGGGTCGTATATCGGATTCGGTTCCGGATTGTAATCGCGCGTGTACCTGCTTACCAGTATATCACCGGGTCGATAGGGTTGGCCCGTGTATGGGTTGATAAATCTCGGAATTTTTACATCGAATAAATTTTCAATTTCGACCAGGAAATTGAGACGAACATCACGGATATCGACATATTTGTAGAGACGTATGTCGAATTGATTCCAATAATCGGAGAGTTCCGAATACGGATTCGCGGAATCATAGATCTCTTTTTCCACGTCAAGCAGGCGCGTATAGCGCATACCGGACTCCAGTTCAAAGCGCATGCTGGCACCAAATTTATCCGGCATTCTCAGACCGAACAGATAGAAATGTTCCCCCTCGTCGACATGGAAATTGAGATCGAGCGTGAGTCGGATCGGTTTATCCCATCTCAAATAGTTTTCATCCAGAGGTTTTTCGCTGATGCGTCCCGCCTGCACCAATAAATTATCGTTAGGCGTTGAGCTTTTCCCTTTGCTCACCGCGTAGGTGAAATTCATCGTGCCGGTGAGATATTTGGCATAGCGCTGTTTCACACGCAATTCGATGCCCTTGGACCGTGCGTAGTCCATGTTCAGGTACATCAGATAGCTGATATTGCCCAAACGTGGATTTTCCATCTCGATGTTTTCGGCGGATGGATAGTCGAACATGTCCTTATAATACGCTTTAAATTCGGCGACAAGGTTCTCGTTGAATTTGTGTTTGATACCCAGCTCGTAAGCCACGGTGGTCGTTGGGTTCAGATTGGGGTTACCGAACAATTGGTACGTGGCAGGCGATGTGGATTTCAGTTTTGCATAGATATATTGTCCTCGCGGTCGTTGAGAGAAATGGCCGTAATGGAAATAGAGAACATCTCTGTCGGTCACCGGGTGAGAGATTCCGACACGGGGACTCAAATGTCCTTTGCCGCGCATTCCGAATAATTCAAACGTTTCATCCCTGAACTTACGTCGTGCTTCATCGGAGATGATAATCGTCTCAGGATCGTTGATGGCATCCTCCACAAACTTGCCCGGAAACCAGAAATCATAACGCAGGCCTAGATTAACGATCATCCCTTCGTACTTAATTTGATCCTGTGCGTAGAGCGCTCCGCCGCTGGAGTATACATGATAGATATCATGGCTTCTGCCGTAACCACCCTCACTGTCAACCCACGGATCAACGATGTCGATCACCTGCATTTCGGTATAGGATACATCGATACCGCTTTTCAGTTGATGCTTGTCGGTTGCTTGACTGGTGATATCCCCCTTGAACGACCATGAATCGCTGAAATAATCGAACCATCGGCCGTAATCGCCATGATCATAAAAACCATCACCGCGCTGGATGATAAAATTGCCGTTACGATCCGGAATATAATTAATCGGATAAAGATCCAGTCGCTGTTCATATTCAGTCCAATGCTTATCCTGCACTGCACAATTGGTTGCATTGAAGAAATCACCGATCGTAATTTCATAAAATGTGCGCGGTGACAGTGTGTGTGTCCATGTCAAATTCCCTAAAATAGCATCGGTCGTGAATGTGGGGTAGTTATCCAGGTTTTTGCTGAAATCATATGGAAAATAGTCGTTGGAAATGACATATCGTCTGAGAAAGCCCTGATTGATATTCAGCGAACGATCGTATGATATGGATAGTTTCTGATTTGCATTTAATTTCCAGGTCAATTTGCCCAGGATATGCCAGTCGTTTTCCTCACGCGGCGCAAACATATCGAGTCCTTTGCGACTCGGATAGAGTTTGCTTGCCGTGGGCATATAAGTGTCTGACATATTGCCGTAACCTGACAGGAAAAAGCTGAATTCACCGGGTAATTTGATCCCGATAGAGGGCAGTAACTTACCGGAAACGATCCCGGGTCCGCCGACGTTAAATTCGTAAATTTGTGTGTCGTAATGATCGATGAGTCCGAGTCCGAAGTTGTCCGTCTTAACGCTGAAACTCCCTGTATATTTATCGCCGCCTTCTTTGGTGATCACATCGATGACACCCGACATGGCCTGACCGTATTCGGCGTTGAATCCCCCGGTGATGACCTTCAACTCCTTGATGGCATCCGGATTGATATAGAGCGTATTCCCGTAACCAGAGAGCGGGTCCTTGATGGAAATGCCATCGACCACGTAAAGGCTCTCATCGGCGCGGCCACCCCGGATATGGATCTCGTTCCCGGTCTTCACGACGCCAGCCTGTTGTCCGATGATGTCATCGACGCTTTCAACAATCTTCTGATCGATATCACCCGAGGTTAACCGTTCTTCTGATGCGGTTAAATCGACTTCCAACAGTGGTTTTTCACCGACGACGACGATCTCTTGACCGAACGCCAGATATGACTCCTCCAATTCGAAATTGAGCGTCCTGGTTTCATTCGCGTTCACCTTGATGCCTGTTTTAAGCTGGATCTTGTACCCGATGATCGACGCTTCAAGGTCGTACTGGCCAGGACTGATGTTAGCGATGGTGAACCGGCCCTCGGAATCGGTCGCCGCTCCCATATACGTGCCTTTTACGATGATGTTAACACCTGCGAGCGGCATATTGGTCCCATCATCGATCACCCGGCCCTCAATTTTACCCTTAATTCCCTGAGCGAGACTAATCGATTGAGTCAACAGCAGAATGGTGAGTAAACATATTAATTTTTTCATTGCTCAAATTCTTCTAATAGTATATAGCGTATAATATCTTCCAAATTACCATTTCCATTGCAAAAATGAAACGGGAGTGAAAAATAGATCGACTCTCCTGAACCGACACGATAGCGAACGCCGACAGCAGGAGTACCGGTGTAGGGTACCTTCACCGCCGCGGTGGTATCGGACTCCATGCGGTAGACAACATCGGCACCTGATCCCGGTACGAGCGCTGATACACGGTTACCGATCAATTTCTCTACTTTCATATCAAATAATGAATCTCGCTCCGTGTTGGTAAGTGATGAAAGTATCTTGACTCCGGACATGAGTCTGCCACCAGGATTCAATCGATAGACCGAATCGATATCCGTGAACGTCCATGACGTATCCGGAATTGCTTCGTTCGCGTTGGTGATAAAGATCTTTCCGCCGTCTGCCATGTATTGAGTGATACTGAGACCGGCTTCGGCGATATTCGGACGACCGAGATGTGAGAACCAGATGATTTTCTTAAAGTAACCCAAATTAGCCTTGATATCCGTGGTCGCGTAGGGCAGACTGTTCTGCGGATTTATCACCGGAACGCTCGAAGTTCCAATCTCCCAAACGCTGTATCCCTGAGCTCCGACGATATTGTCCAGGATCTGCTCGTAATAGGTTTGGACTTCATGATTCGTTTGATCCTGGGCAAAGTCGTTGACCAGCAATACATCGCCTAAGGGTTCTTTGACCACCCATCTGTTGGGAATATCATTATCGTCCGGATCGGGGAAAGAAATTGTATTGCTCACCGCACCGGCTATATCTACTGCTTTGACGAAGAAACGATGTTCTCCGGGCGACAGATCGGTCAGCGTGATGTTCTTGGTATTTCCTGGCAGCTCTTGCCAGTTGGATGTATCGTCCAGTGCGTAAAAAATGTTCTTCACCGTCTCGACTCCATCAGGATCATACACATCCCAGAAAAACGTTCGAGTGGGGAAGGTGTACGACGTCACGTTGGGATTATTCGCTGGCACAGGGGGATTGCTTCGTGTTTTGAATTCGATCTCTGGCTTCGAATTGGAGACCGGAAATGTTTGGACAGCCGGAGTCGGATCCTGCGCCCCTTCATTATCGACGGCCCAGACTGAAAAGGTGAATTGGTCAAATTTGGTTCGAATCGGCACGTAAAACGTATCGTGTTCTGCAGTCGTATAACGTGGTTCCGCGTCATAACTCCACTGGATGTAATAGCCCACGACTTCACCATCGCTGTCATCACCCCACCAATGCAAAACCTGTTTGCTGGTCGTGGTAGCAAGTGAAGTGATTGTCGTATCCTGATCGACGACTGTATCGGGTACGAAAAATAGAAATAAGAACGTCTCTGGCGAATTGTTCTCGATGGACTGCGATGTCTTTTTCGGATGAAACGGAGATCGATCGCATACGATGAACATAAGTGCGAGCCAAAGTACGATGATTAACCGAGATCTGATAATTTTTTTCATAGGAATTAAACAAATTTTGATTGGATAGAATTCGAGATGAATAAATGTTTTAAATAGAACTCATCTCATGGCTTCTATCTACAGCAATCGACAGACAGGATCACAGGGTAAATGAACTCATCTCTGCGACCCTGTCTTATCTATTTTATCATAAAATTCAAACTCAGGTAATTGAATGAACAATTAACTGCAATCCAGCATCATCTGAGTATGTCAAAGTATTTCTCTCGAAATCTATTTCACCATCAGCATCTTTTTTGATGCGACGAAATCACCCGCTTTGATACGATAGAAGTAGATTCCTGAAGGTAACGCCTTGCCCGAGTCATCGAATCCATCCCAGTTGACGATATGGAATCCCGCGTTATAATCCTCATCGATAAGGGTTCTTACCTGCTGACCCAGCATGTTGTAAATCGCGAGTTTAATCTTATGATTCTGCGGAATTTCAAAATAGATTCTGGTGCCCGGATTGAACGGATTCGGATAATTTTGCTCTAATTTATAGGTAAGCGGAACCGGTTCGAAGTGGGGATTAACGCCAACTTTGATGCCGAAATCATTCTTATCGCGTATGGAGACCTTGAATGATCCGAAACTGTAGCAGAAAACACCCTGTACCAGATCGACTTGATCACCGGGATAGAGCGTGTCTCCAAAGGCGACCAGGTAACCATCGTCATCATTGATGTAGAACGTGCTGTTTTCGTATTGATCTCCGGAGAGCATAAAATCTCCGTCCACGAGACATGGTCCGCTACCATCATCGAACGTCGCATCATAGCGATTCAAGCTAACGAGATTCGCATCATTATCCTCGTTGAAACGGATCAGAACTCCCTCGTACGCTTCTGCCGTCTCGCTGTCCATACTTAAATCACCTGTATAGACCTGGACTGCATTGACGACATTGCCGGTACTTATCACTTCGAACGTATCGGCGAGAATCACGGTATTATTACCCCACTTGTACTCCCAATCCGGGTTGTGATCGGTTACGATTCCACTGACTCTGATCTCGTCACCGCGGTTCAGAGGGACATCGATTCCGAAAACAAAGATACCACTGTACTCGGCTTCTGCATCCTGAATGGCATAGGCTGCATACATATTATTTGCCAGAGTGTCGGTTGTCAACACACCCGTAACCTCGACTTGATAACCTTCGAACGGTGAATCGGCTATCTCCCATGGCGTGTACTGAACGTCACGAATGGTGAGTTCGCCATCTTTCACAGGATAGCAGAAATTTTGTGCCGTGAGATCCGAGGGCAATGTAGACATTTGTCCCTGATTGTCACTTGCCTCGATATAGTAATTGACGAAACTGTTGTTTTCATGTTCAGGGATCTGACATGTATACGTATCGCCGCTTTCCAGGTTCATTACGATTTTTTGATAACCAACACCGGCGGCTGCTTCATAATAGAGAGCTACCTCAGCCACACCCAGGTTGCTTACTACGTTCGCAGTGATCGTCACCGGATCACTTGAGGTGGGACGGACAATGTCGCGCTGCACATTAGAGATGGTGGGCGGTGCAACACCCCAGACTAAATCGCTTAAGTAGAGTGGTTCCAGAACGTATGTCGTAGAATCTGTATAGTAACCATAGTGATGATAGACCCACCCACGAATCGAATCCGCCATGGTTCCTACCGGTGGGACATCATTATCACCGAAGAAATCGTATAGTTCATCGGAATCGTCATCCACCATGACAGAACCGCTGCCATCATCGACGGCAAACAATTCGTACTGCAGATTGTTGTCGACGATCTGAGCATCTTTGATATAGACGTTCACATTGCCCCATTGTTCAGCGGTGACGGGGACTCTCAGGTCGCCGGTTTTTACATACACTGGATCCGGAATCGGCTGGCCGAAATCGAGTATATTAATGGGACTGGTAATAAAAAACTCAGTCATATTACTGGGAGCAGTTCTGTATTCACTGACATACCCTGTCATCTCGATCAGGTCTCCTTCGAAGAGCACCGGATAGGCCGTTGAATCCGCGTTGTAAGAGAGAATCGCACTCCAGGGACCGCCTTCTGGTTCGCTTAAATTAAACTTTATTCCTGCACCGGCATAGCTTACTCCCGTTGGCATGGTGACCACGCCCTTGATCGTGAAGGTATCCGGATGCGCATAACCAGCATATGTCGTATCTGAATAGGTATCAATGGGTGTACGGAGCAGGTCGCTGTTACGAACCTGCTGGAGTCGCTGAATTCGGGTATATTTGCCGCCTTCGACGATGTCCCATGCGATAGCAGGGGCGATCGTGTATTCACCGTAACCAAAGAGAACGACGCCGGTGACCGATTTCAGCGGTTCATTTAGTTCAGGAGTGAAATAGTACTTCGCGCGAGTATCAATTTTGACGGGTCCGGAACCATCATCGACAGTCCAATTCTTATAATTACCGATATTGATCTCGGACACGGTCACATTCTGCACCTGTACGAGGCAGCCTTCATACGCTTCGTTTGTATCCACATCAGCCGTTGTCACGACAACGGGAGCTGGCACGGGGCGCTGAGTAGCATGTCGGATGAATTCAGTCACCGTCGTGATCTCGGTCAGGTTATAGTATTCTTCGACCTTTCCTGTAATGGTGATGCTGTCTCCATAAGCAACGGTACTGTCACTAAAGTACACCTGAATACCGCTCCATGGAGCAGAGGCATCGGCCATAAAGAAATAACCACCTGAGATACCACCGTTATTATAGTTGGAACCACGGTGTTCAGAGGTGACGATACCGCTGATAGTCACGATCTGATTCTTTAATGGTGAATCGCCGGTCGGATCCTCTGTATATTGAATATCGTGAATCGGAGTGACCGCAGAAGCAGATTTGACTTTGAAGGTAGCGGGGGAAGTGCTAGCAGAGCTGAGTCCATCCGTAAAACCGTCGATACTAAATTGAGCTTCGCCTTCTACTCCCTCTCTTACGGTAAAGTGCAGTATAACGAGGTTACCCTCAGCCGGTGATGTAATTTGGCCGGTAGCCGTGAATCCGGCGATTCGCAGCGTATTAGCAGTTAATACACTCAGATCCTTGAACATCCACACCTCCAACAAGGTACCGGTAAAATCTTTATCATCATATTGAAGCAAATCATCGGGGAAATGAAAATCCAGTCCTAACGAACTGATTTCATCCCCGGTACCGCTCAGTTTAATTTCGACCGTAAAACTCTCTCCCGGTCCAACTTCGTAGAGAGCTTCTGAGGGACTGACATCCCATGCG
>JAFGOE010000132.1 GCA_016926625.1 Candidatus Zhuqueibacterota bacterium | reverse complement strand
TATTTTAAGAACAACATTTTTCTTACATTATTGAACAGTACCTTGTTAACGCTCTTGCCGTTCTCTACGGTCCGACGAATAACCTCCAGTCTCAGGAAATAGACACCACTGGGCAACAGGTTACCTTCAGAATTACGTCCATCCCAATGCAGTACATATTGCGATGCCTGGCGTTCTCCTTCTGCCAGATGTCTCACCGTCTGACCGAGAATGTTGTAAATCGTCAGTGTCACATAGCTATCCTCTGGTATTTGGAAACGTATCTCGGTTCCTGCATTGAACGGATTCGGATAATTCTGATATAATTTTACGTCATCGGTGGCCGTGAGCTCGTCTCCGCCAGCACCATCTCTTTTGCCATTTTCCAACTCATTTTTATCCACCTTGATGAGGACGATGTACATGCTTTCGACTCCGTATGATCCTGACGCGGAATTAGCACCTAAGGTGATGTGACCTTTGTCAAAATGTCTTTCCCAAATCTCCATTTTTTCGGAGTAACCGGATACCTCGATATACTTCCCGGTGGATGTATAGTTTTCTCGTAACCACGATGGTACATTACGAGCGTTCCCATCAAACGCGATGTACAGGGTGGCACCTTTCGTCAAATCAAAGCTTAAGTAGGCGTTCTTCGTCTCATATCGATCATCATTCGCTGTTTTAATCCAAAGCAGGCCTTCATATCCTGCCGGAATTCTGTTAATGACATAACTCCTATCGATATAGTACTGATCCTTAACATTTAAAAAGCCGAGCTGGTAATGGTTTAAATTCAAATTCGTTACGATGACCTCCTGGACTTTAGCCGCAACACTGAACTCATAACTAAAACGTTGAGTCTCTGTAATCATGTTCACCGGTAGCGCCCTGTCCTTAATATGGGTCACCGATACTTCATACCTTACGCCTGTTTTATGCTCTGATGTGGACAGACTGACTGTTTTAAGATCTTCTCTCAGAAACGCCTTGTAAACTTGTATCCCGTTATTGAAGGTGTAATTCATCTTCTCCTCAGCCGATACCCTGTCGATGATTTCATCAAAGATAATATTCACCTCTGTCGAGTTGATCAAGACTACATCGACGATTTCAGGTGGCGTCATATCGCTGATGGAATATCTGTATTTCACTATAGTATGCTCATCAATCGCATTCGGGACCGGCGCCCGGTCGATTATGCCGTCGACTGTCATCTGGTAGGTATGACCGCTCTGATGCTCTGTCGTCGTCAGATGAACGATTCTGCAATTTTGATCCAGTACTGCCGATATCACACCAATGCCCTCACTGATGGAATAGTTAGTCGCTTTTTCAGCCGACTTCCTTTCGATCTCTTCGCTAAAGGTGAGATCGACATGCGTCGCATCAAGTAGCTTCACCAGGTCGATTGCAGGCGGTTGATCATCCTGTGGAGAGTAGCGATACTTATATGAATTATATTGCGCATCGATCACATTTCCCGGAACCGCTCTGTCGATGACTTGATTGACCACCAATTGATAGGTTAGGCTAATCTGATGTGCTGATGTCGTCAAGGTCACCTGTTTAAGGTTCGTATGCAATACAGCCGACATCACCGTAATATTTTGGTCGATTGTATAATGAGCAACGTTCTCAGCCGATGCCTCGTTTACAATTTCCGTGAATGAAACCAGGACTTGATCCTTGGCTTTGATCTCTGCGGAATATAGTCTCGGGGGCTCCGTATCCTTTTCGATATATACATATCCGAATTGGCTGTTCGGGGCAATGGCGTTCGGTTGCGGAGCCCGATCCGTGACGTTATTCACTGTGACAAGGTAATGAACATTATTGGTATGAGCAGAAGTCGTCAACGTGACGATTCGTAAACTTTCATCGAGTCTGGCTCCAAACAGCTCGATTCCATTATTTATCGCATAGTTAGCCAGATTTTCTGCCGCTCCACGTTCTAACTCCTCATTGAACGTGATCTCTATATGTGTCGCATCGACAGCAATCGCATTGATGATAAAGGGCGCTTTATGATCTTCCGGATCGTAGTGATAAGTGATACTCGAATTTGCCTTTATTACATTCGGATTGTTGGCCGTATCTTTTACATTATTTATGGTGAGTGTATATTCGATATCCTTCTGATGCTCAGATGTTGTGACGGTCACCAATCGCGTATTGTCGTCGCGAAGCACCTTGAAAACCTGTATTCCATTATTGATGCGGTAATTCGAAACGTTTTCTGCACTGGCCTTATCGACTGCTTCACTATACAATACATTGACCGTGACTGAATCAAGGATGTCAACTGCATAGATCGTAGGAGGCACGATATCCATCACCGGGATTTCTGCTGCAGCATATGCGGAGAAATCGCTCTCATTTCCCACGGTGTCGTACGATGTGATCACAAAATAATAAACAAGACCCTCAGATAAATTGTCCGTCACGTACTCGGTGTGTTTTCCCGCATCGGCGACGACATCGTAATTGTCTAATTTTGTTCCGTAATATACCTTATAACCAGCCAGATCGGAATTGGAAACACTGTTCCAGACAAGACGCACCTGACGATCTATGACAGTAGCCGATGCGATCTGCGGAACTTCAGGGGCAGTGATATCAACATATTCCTCGGGCATGCGGACGTGAAGTTCAGCTGAAAACTCACTGACATTCCCCGTCAGATCATAGGCGAGCAACGAGAAGTAATATTCAGTCCCTCGTTCCAATTCTCTGGTAACATAACTCACACTATTTCCCACATCGATACTGACATCATACTGCTTCGATTGAGTACCATAATACAATCGATAACCAGCCAGATCCGCATCATTATTCGCCTGCCAATTCAATCGCACCGATCCGCCGATAATTTCATGGGATAAAATCAGCGGTACCTGTGGAGGTTCCTGGTCTATGACCTGATCCGGAATTTTCAAACTGATCTCAGAGGAGTATTCGCTTTCATTTTTCGATGAATCATACGCTGTCAAGGCAAAATAATATTTTACGCCGCGCACCAGTTCACGTGTCGTATAATTCAGAGCATTACCGACATCAACGCTTTGGCTATAGTGGTGTGAATCCGTTCCGTAATAGAAACGATACCCTGCGATATCCGCTTCCGGATTTGGATTCCAGGCGACCCTGATTCTGTTCTGGTCGACATTGTAACTTACGATCACCGGAATCGACGGCGACGTGACATCAATGTTCAGATCGGGTACGGTCAGACGGATTTCATCCGAGAGTTCGCTCTCGTTCGATAGCGTGTCATATGCTGATAATGCGAAGAAATAGGTGACCCCCTCTTCAAGATTGATAAGCGTATGCGACGTCTTTAATCCCATATCGGCGATATCATCATAACCTTTTGAAGCTTTCCCCTGATATAATCGGTACCCACCCAAGTCGTCTTCGTTGTTATTATCCCATTCGAGGTGTACCGTCGTGCCTTCAAAATAATAATTGCTAAATCGGGGTTTCGACGGTGGCGTGGAATCCACATATAAATCAGGTATCTTAATGTTTAATTCCTGTGCATACACGCTCTCGTTACCCACCGTGTCATAAGCGGTCACCGTGAAGTAATATTTGACGCCCCGCTGCAGTACGGGCGTTCTATATTCCAGATTCTGGTGTACATCGATCCGGTCTGAATAGACACCAGAGGCTGTACCGTAATGGAATCGATAACCCGCGACATCGGACTCACTATTTTTCATCCATGTCACATGGATGCGATCTTGTTCTAAGTTGTAACTCGATATAATAGGAGCTGCAGGCGCTGTGAGGTCAGGCTCGGGTATTAATACTTCAATCTCAGCCGAATACCCGCTCTGATTGTCCGCCTCATCGTAGGCGGTCACTGCATAATAATAGAAAACTCCATATTCAAGTTTTCCAGAGGTGAACGTCGTGTTATTGTTTACGTCCATACTCGTCGTATAATTTCCGGAGGACTGACCACTGTGCACCTTGTAACCAACCACATCGTTCTCGCTATTTGCCTGCCAATTGATCGTTACCCTGTTGTCGGCAATTGAATAATTCGAGATGACTGGATTAGCAGGAGCTTGGGTATCCGGTATCGGAATCAGTAAATTCACTTCATTCGAGTAGTCGCTGTGATTCGCGGCCGTATCGTAAGCCGTAACCGCAAAATAGTATGTTAAACCTTCGATGAGTTCATTGGATGTAAAATTTGTCTTCGTTCCGACATCGATCGTTTCATCGTACATGCGCGAGCTGTTACCGTAATGAACCTTATAACCAGCCAGATCTGAATCCGGACTGTTCAGCCAACCCAGCGAAACTCTCCGGTTATCATAATTATGCTGCGTAATAACGGGTATCTGCGGTGACGTCTTATCGATGACAGGGATATAGAGACTTACTTCAGGCGAGTGTTTGCTCTCATTGGCTACCGTATCATACGCGGTAACGGCGAAATAGTAATATTTTCCCTGATCGAGCTCTCTGGTCACATACTCTTTCATCAATCCGACATCGATACTGTGACTGTAGTTATTGGAGGTCACCCCGTAATACAATCTGTATCCGGAGACATCCGCTTCAGGACTGGCGCTCCACTGCAATCGTGCCTTTGTTTCCTCCAGCACATATTGGGTAATAATCGGTGCCGACGGAGCTGATTTGTCGGCCACGGAAATCGTTACATTGATTTCGTTCGAAGAGGCGCTTTCATTCCGCGCTGTATCATAGGCGGTGACGACGAAGAAATATTTTGATCCGATCACCAGGTCTGTACTGAGAAATTCAAAATGGTCGCCAACATCTTTTTTCTCAGAATAGTTACCAGCTGATGTACCGTAATAGACGTTGTAACCAGCAACATCGGGTTCACGGTTGCTCTGCCACTTTAAGTATACTTTTGCTTCCTGCAGACCATACTCGGAAATTAAGGGAGCGGACGGAGCGGTTACATCAGGCACAGGAATTGTAACTTTTACCTCTCTTGAATGAGCGCTTTCATTTCCAGCGGTATCGGTTGCTGTCACACTAAAATAGAAGGTGACGCCGTGATCTAATTCTGGTGTGGTATAGCTCAGAGATTGAGCATTGTTTATGTTCACATCGTAATTTCCGGATGATTTGCCATAATATAAGCTATAGTATTCCAAATCTTTATCAGAGACCGCATTCCATTCGAGAAATACCTGATACTTTCTCCGTTCATGCACAGAAATGGCTGGCACCTGAGGCGGTGTGTTATCAGGCAACGGTATATGGACAGCGACTTCCTCCGATAAGACGCTAAAATTATTAGCGGTGTCATAAGCGGAGATAGCAAAATAATAGGTCTTTCCATAATCCAACGCTCTGGTCGTATAGCTGGTCGCCAATCCGATATCGATCAGTTCGTGATAATTTTTCGAAGCAGTGCCCATACTTAATCGGTAACCTGCTAAATCCTTCTCGCTATTTAAATTCCAGCTGATCAGGACTTTGTTATCCAATCTCGAATAGTCGCTGAACACGGGTTGTGAGGGCGGCGTTGTGTCTGGCACAGGAATGGTGACGATAGCTTCAGCCGAATAATCACTCACATTATCAGCAGTATCCACGGCCGTCAACGCGAAATAATATGTCTTCCCTACTTGTAACTCCTCTGTAATGTAGGATGTATTTTTACTCAAATTAAGAGACGTGTCGTAATTTCCTGATGAATTCCCCCGATGCAACAGGTAATGGTCAAAATCAGCTTCATTGTTCTGCGTCCAGGTCAGACTGATCCGGTTCAGCTGTCTGCTTGCGGTGACAAAGCTTGGCACTGACGGCGCAGTAAGATCAAGCGGAGGAATTTCAACGGTCACTTCGGCTGAATAGTTACTCTCGTTGCTGGCCGTATCGATGGCTGTCAATGCAAAAAAGTAAGTCAATCCGTATTCCAGGTCCGAAGCCAGATAACTCGTATTTTTTCCGACATCGATCGTTGTCGTATAATTTCTTGACGATCTACCAATATATAATTTGAAATGATCGAAATCTTCGTCCTGATTCGCATTCCATTGTAACGACACCTGATTACCCTGTCGATGATATGACATAATAGTCGGTAAAGCCGGTGGGATTATATCGGGTGCCGGGATCGTTACCACAATCTCAGTAGAAAAATCACTGCTATTGTTCAAGGAATCATAGGCAGTCACCGCGAAGAAATATGAAACTCCCTCCTCAAGGTCTTTGGTCAGATAGTTTGTGTTCTTCACATCGATGACCATATCATAGGTGCGCGACATGAACCCGTAATGCACTTTATATCCGGCTAAATCACGATCACCTACCTCGTCCCAGGACAAATACACCTTCTTATCCTGCCTGTAATAGGAGCTGATCAACGGTACGCTTGGAGGAGTGGTGTCCGGTACGGGAATGATGATGCTGACTTCCTGAGAATAAGCACTCTCATTAGCGGCCGTATCCAGCGCCGTAACAGCGAAGAAATATCGGATACCATAGTCCAGGTTAGAAACTGTATAGTTCGTACCTGTTCCCACATCGATTTTCGTATCGTAGTTGGCTGACGACTTTCCATAATAAAGATGGTATCCTCTCAGGTCTTTTTCAGAATTAGCCGACCATGAAATGGAAACGCTTTTATCGACGATGTGATGACTCAAGATAGCGGGAGGCGCAGGCGCATCGATATCCGGTGCAGGAATCTGAACACTGACTTCTGTCGAATAATCACTCGTATTTTCTGACGTATCATAAGCGGTCACAGCAAAATAATAAGTCTTGCCAACATTCAATTCCGGCGTCTGGTAATCTCGTTTCAATTGAAGGTCGACGACTTGACTATAAGCCCTCGGGCTCTCGCCATAATGGATCTTATAGCCGGCGACATCCGGTTCGGTGTTGCCCTGCCACGCAATATACACCTTATTTCCGTCTCTATTATAATAGGCTATATTGGGCGGAGCAGGCGGTGTATTATCGGGTTGAGTAATCGTTACAGCGACTTCACCGGAATAGGCGCTTTCATTGTCTGCAGCATCGAATGATGTGACTGCAAAATAGTACCTGACGCCATAGCTTAGATCCGCTGTCGTATAATTAAGGGACTTTCCGACGACAATGACCTGATCATACGTTCGCGATTTCGTTCCATAATACACTTTATATCCGGCCAGATCAGGATCACTCACATTATTCCAGGCCAAAGAGATTTTTCGCTCAAACGTATCATAAGAGGTAATAGTAGGGACAGCCGGTGGTATCACATCGTTTACTGGAACGGTAACACTCACCTCTGACGAATGATTGCTCTCATTATTGCTGTTATCGTAAGCGGTCACAGAAAAGAAGTATGTGAGTCCTTCGGTTAACGTCGGCGTCGTATAATTCGTGCTGTTTCCGACGAGAATCGCTTGTGTATAATTATGTGATGATGTACCGTAATACACCTTATAACCGACGACATCAGCATCGGGGCTGATGTTCCACGTCAATGTGACCTTATTAATATCATCGAGTGTCGCATCGGTGATCGATGGGGGATTTGGCGGGGTCACATCGATTACTTTTACGACCGCGCTGACCTCTTCAGAGTAATCGCTCTCGTTTCTGGACTCATCGTATGCAGTGACAGCCAGATAATAGCGACTTCCTTCAGTCAGATTGCGCACGATATAGGAATTATGGTCTCCCACATCAATCGAATTCGTATAGTTGCGTGATGTCAAACCGTAGTAGACCTTATACCCTGCCAAATCGACTTCCGTATTCGGATCCCAGGATAAGTTGAGCTCACCAGCAAACAAGCGAGGATAAAATAATAAATTCAATAATAGCAATATACTTAATTTATTTACAATTAATCTAACTTTTTTCATTACCATTGCCTCTTTCATGCCATTCATATATTAATCAGTTTTAACTATCGTCACAATCAAACCAATTAAATAATTAATATAAATTACTATTAATATTAATTTTTTCTGAATATTGTTATACGGCTTTTACACATGATTAGTGAATATTGATTTTCAGCATGAATCAGGCAATTAATGTGCCATTTTTAAATGATTTTATAATATCAATATTAACAGTATATTATAATACTCGCAATAAATATAGAACTTACTATTTTATTACGATAATACATTTCATTATCGTAATTATAAAATAGCAAATATTTGCTATAATAATAAAAAAAGCCTCCTAATTATTAGTAATTAGGAGGCTTGATAGATAATGATATCGTTTAATCTATGGCCTGTGCAGGCGGGATCGAGTCGTTATGTATTTTTCTTCCAACTCGAGTGTGTAATATTATGATATTTGATTTTGTAATTGAGCGATCTTGCAGAAACACCCAGCAGTTTTGCCGCATCTTTTTGGATCCAGTTACTGGTCTCCAGAGCCTTGATGATTGCCTTGCGTTCCAGGCTGTCGAGTTTGAGATTTGAATTTTCATCATCGATGGTGATTACATCTTTACGTCGATCTGTTCCACCCGCAGCAAAATAATCTTTACCGCTGAAATACAGGTCGCCCGGTGTGATCATTTTGCCATCATCTACCATCAACACGGCGCGTTCCACCAGATTCTTGAGCTCCCGGATGTTACCTGGCCAGGAATGATTCTTTAACAGGTTCATGGTTTCTTCGGTGTAACCCCTGGAATTTTTCCTAAGTTCGCTGGCAAATTTTCTTCTGAAAAATTCCGCAATCAGGGGAATATCTTCCTTTCGTTCTCGTAACGGCGGGACATTGATGGTGACGACATTCAATCGATAATACAGGTCGTCCCTGAAATTACCTTTTTGTATTTCGTTCCATAAGTCTTTGTTCGTGGCGGTGATGATTCTTACATTTACACGAATAGGTTTGTTTCCACCGACCCGATTGAATTCCTGATCCTGCAACACCCGTAAGATCTTGGCCTGCATCGATAGATTCATATCACCGATCTCATCCAGGAACAAGGTCCCTTTGTCCGCTTGTTCAAATTTACCATAGCCTGTCTTATAGGCACCGGTAAATGAACCCTTCTCATGTCCGAACAATTCAGTCTCCAATAACGTCTCGGGTAAGGCGGCACAATTGACCTTTATAAACGGTTGATGCGAACGCGAACTGATGAATTGAACCAGGCTTGCTATCAACTCCTTACCAGTTCCAGTCTCCCCTTGAATTAAAATACTCGCATTGCTTTTTGCTACTTTCTTTACCAAACTCAGTATATCCTTGATCAGCGGACTTCTGCTGACTATCGGATAATAGTAATCAAACCCAAATTCTTTATTCCAATCACTGTTTCCCCCTGGTGAACTCTCATCGTTAGATCTAATACCAGAATCTAACTCACCAGTATACGTATCCATACTTGACCCAATCCTCCAAATAAAATTTCCATACGATTATTCTACCTATTCAACATACAATCAATATTCCACTAATCACTGATGCGGTGATACGTTCCAACGTTATTAACAACCCCAACTAAGATTAGGTTGTTTTAACCGCAGATGCATGCTCACTTAAACTTAGTTGGGGTTTAACGTTGCTTACCCAGATGCTGAACCAGAAATTTTCAAAAACCGAGATGATGATCTGTGCATCACCGAGTCGTATTGCAAATTCGTAAATCAATCATGCAACTTTTGTGCCATGTTGATACAATAAGGGATGTTAAGCGGAAAGGTGCGGTTTTAACATTGCTAAATTAATACTAACTATCTATATATTTAATTGGTTATATATATAATAATTGTAACTTACATAAATTTATCAAATTATTATTAAATATTATATTTTATATTTTTGAAACATATCTGGATAACATTCGATCAACATTGACAAATTTTTACGCAGTCAGCACTTTTCTAAGCTCACTGGCCGTAAATATGTCACTATTTTCAATCACTCCATGATCAAATAATCGCTTAATTACTTGTAGTACTCGCGGTAATAAGATGTTTGCCCGATTTAACATCCTGGTTTGATTGAAAATCGATTTTTTATCCCCGTCATAGATCAACTTACCATTTTGTAATACGATAATCCGATTACAGAGACGTACGACGAAATCCATGTGATGTGATACGATAATGATCTGTTTTCCCAGACGGTGTAGTCCTCTCAGAATTTCTTCTATGATGCGTATACCTTCCGGATCCAGGCACGCAGTTGGTTCATCCAGTATCAATACGTCCGGGTTCATGGCGATTACGCCTGCGATAGCGACACGTCGCTTTTCACCCTCGCTCAGATGAAAAGGCGAACGTTTTGAAAAATGATCCGCATCTAAACCGACCAGCCTCAGCGATTCTTCGACCCTATCGTGAACCTCGGCCTCAGAAAGCCCCATATTCTGCGGTCCGAACGCGACGTCCGCGTAAACCGTTTCCTCAAATAACTGGCTCTCGGGAAACTGAAATACGATCCCGATTCGAGTCCGAAGATCACCCAAATCCATGCCCGCTGAATTTAACTCCTGTCCATCGATTAATACCCGACCCGAGCTGGGTTGCAGCAGACCCGTAAAATGCTGAATCAGCGTCGTCTTCCCGGATCCCGACGCTCCGATAATACCGACGAAATCATGCTCTAAGATTTCAAAATTGAGCGACTCCAATACATTCCGTTGCACCGGGGTATTATCGTATTTAAAGGAAAGCTCTTCAAATCGTATTTTCATCATTCACTCGTTGATTGTGCGAAAACTAATTTCGGCAAACCTGTCGGTCATACTCGCGATGAAATCCGCTATTACACGCATCGCCCTATCCAGCTCTTCTCCAGATTCATAGGTTCCGTGCCGTAAAACAGGCCATCTAACTAATCGTTCCCTTACGTAATAGGGTAACTGCTCCGGATGTCTAAGAAAATATCTGAACAACTCGCGGATCATCTTCTTGTTGCGTTCATTCGCCTCCGTGTTGTATCCAATCCGTATGATCCGTTCACCAATGAAATAATCCAAATCTTGTTGCTTCGGATCAATATCATTTCCAAAATTAATAATTGGTTCTTTAAATAATTTAAAGTTAATTGTTAAATTATCTATATAATTTATTTTATCTATTGAGGATGTGGCAATATTTGTTACGAGTAGATTAATCAGCCCCGTAATCAACGCGTTCCTGTACGCGTACGGATCCGATTTCAACATCCGGACGACTCCTAAATCCTTCTCCACTTCACCCACGATGGGTAATTCTCTGACCTCCGCCAGGGTTACCAAATTGGCCCGAATGCCATCTTCCAGATCATGTGTGCGTTGGGCCACTTCATCCGCTATCGCTACCACCTGCCCTTCTAAACTGAAAGCGTAGTCGTATTCGAAATGAATGGCCTGCGTATCCAATTCCCGATACCGTATCGACTCCCTGTTCAACCGCGTATGCTTTAAAATTCCCTCCCGAACATGGGACGTTAAATTGAGCCCATTGAACGCAAAATACTTCTTCTCAAGTTCATCGACAATCCACAGACTCTGATAGTTATGCTTGAATCCCCCGATGTCATGGGGACGAATCAATCCATCCAGATCATCTCGCCCGCTTAAGATGGAGTGCAACATGACCTCGCCGGAATGACCGAATGGCGTATGCCCCAAATCATGCCCCAACGCAATCGCCTCCACTAAATCCTCATTTAATCCCATCAATTTGGCCAGTGTCCGCGAAATCTGAGACACTTCTAGCGTGTGCGTGAGACGGGTACGGTAATGATCCCCTTCCGTAATCAAGAAAACTTGCTGCTTATGTTTTAACCGCCTGAAAGCCCTCGAATGAATGATCCGATCACGATCACGCTGAAATGCCGTACGATACGGGTGTTCAGCTTCTTCATGCAATCGCATCTCGTTCGCACAGCGACTTTTCACGGCATGATCAGAGAGAATTTTATCCTCAACATCCTCAATAAAATCACGATCTCTCATCTTCATCGATCTATCCGTCAATCCATATTTACTAAATGTGATATCTTACATAATAATAATCTATTAATAATATATCTTAATAAAATACTTTATATAATTAAATTAATTCATTATAATGTATTATAATATTTTAATAATGTTCTAATGATGGCCTTTTTTAACTCCAACACACAGAAAATGACCGTCATGTTATAACAGCGGCGATCCATTTCCCGGCATAGACTAAATTTTCATTGCTCCATTTCATCATTTAAATTTACAAAATATAAAGATAAATTCAAATAAAAAAATAAGTATAACCACTCTTTTCATAATGATAGGCATTGAACATCATGTATCTGCGCTCTATTTATCTCTGACTAATTTGTTCAATATCGTTTCTATCACGATATTTTATATACTGCACACGAATTCAATGTTCTTTTATGCGATAATTAAGGTGACATATGAGTGAGGAATGAGGACCCATATAAAAACAACAGGACAAAGCGGTTGATGATGTTCCGATTATCTTATACCGTAAAGCTGTCTTCCTGCTGCGCTATTTTAAAACGGTGAGATGTAATTTGAATGCTAATAATTGATCATGTTTTCATTGGCCTCAACAGCCACACCATAAGATGACGATGCTATGTTTTAGACGGGTCCCGGGTATACAGCTCGCCCAAGGCCGAATAAGGAGCGATCGGGTCCGCCGATCACTCCTTTAATGAAAATACGATCTCTATTCGGCGATTGAGCATCCTGCCCAGAGCGGTGTTATTGTCGCCGATCATAATCAATTCACCGTCCATCCGTTCAATACACAACGGTTTCTGCTCACCGTAACCACTATTCTTCTTCAGGTGGCTTACTATGACCGTATTCAATCGCGGATTGGATTCCTTGATGTAACCTAAAAATTGTTTTTCAAAGGTCAATGCTCTCTGCATCGACAGCTTTTCATTGATATGCTCGGGCCCGATCTTACACGCGTGGCCTTCAAAAACTATTTCATTATCGATATCTGCCGAAAGAATATCCAGATGGTCGGCAATGTGCTGCCAATAAAAATTGTATAATGGATACGTATCAGCGAACTGCATGGGCAACGCGAATCGATGTTTCCTGTGCTGTGAATAAGTCTCAAGATACGTGTTCTGCTCTTCATTTATGAACACTCTTCCTTCTTCATCGACGATGCTCAATCCGTACGTCATGGTATCATTTAGAAATGAAGCTAAATATGTTTTTACTGGTGATAAAGAAACAAATTCAGGAAATTCATTTACCCCTGCTAATCCTAACTTTAGACTGTCACGAATACCTTCACCACTATACACCATATGCACCGTACGATAGGGGACTGCTGCCTTTATCGTCGATTCAAATTTGATCGGTAACGTCTCTAAATCGCGATCGATATGACGAACGGGCTTGAACAATTCTTCTTGCACATCATCATCAGCGGTTATTACGACTTTCCTTCTCTCCTCGCAGATCCACTGTGCGTCTTGCTTATCGCTCGGTAAATATCTGAGTGGCTGGGCCTCACCCTCCATTATCACTATTTGCTCGCTATTTACACCGTGCGAAAGCAGATAATCCTTTACGCTGTTCGCTCTCCTCATGGCGAGTTCAAATTCCGTCTCTCCGGAATTAGGATCGATGAATCCCTGGAGATTAATGTGCAGATCCCGATTCTCACTCATCCTTGTAGCTAAAACAGCCAGCGGTGCTTCGATAACCTCCTTCTGATAATATTCTTTCTTTAATTCATAACGACTGCTATCGAACGTTACAATTGTGATAATTGGAAGATCCATCGAGACGATCGACACTTTTAACGATTTTACCGTATCAGGACAGCTAAATACGCCTTTGGGGATCGTATAAAAAGAATTCTTCAGGATGTTGTTGGCACTATTCGACTCCTCCTGTTTGCTCTCCAGCTTAATTTCAGCCGTTATCTCGTGCCGACCATGGATCCGGGTATACCACGGGAAGACAAGTTGATGCGCGCCATGAGACTCAATCATCGGTATCAATTCCGTGTAAATCGGCTGTTTGGATACGGTGGTATCATTTTGGTCGATCGAATCATAAACCCAAACACGAATTTCGGATGCATCCGCCATACTATTGTTGACGATGTCTAAAATAAGATCACCTTGATAGTCATCCGTGGTAATGTATCGATGGTAATCGAAGGCAATCGATTTTACTTCAACGTCCGGGGATGTCATGGTGAATTTTGAAATATTGGCGCCCTCGAATGTTTTGCCCGCTCGATCATGATCATCCAGATCACGGGCCACGACAGCCCAGTAATAATCACCTGCATGCAGATGATTGATAGTCAATTTGTTTTCCGTCGTCACAGCAAAGAAAACGCTGTCGTTCTGTGCTTTATCTTTAAATTCTTCTAGCGTTAAATTGCTCAGATCATTTGTCAACACAGTCGCTAATCGCTGACTGTCCTGCATCACGATCACTGAGTAATCGATATCATCATATAAATCCGGATCAAACGACTGCTCCCATTCCAGTATGGTCTCACTGGAATAGACGGTATCCTCGTTTGCCGGCGTCAGCAATCTGAACCGTTCCGGCAAAACAGGGAAATGGGTCACACTTCCCTCGTAAACATTGGAAAAGAATTCTCCTTCACCGATAGAGGCGAGGTCTATGCGCAAGCCCTTATTTTCACCCGGAAGTAACGACTTTTCGGAAATCCATATATCATCGAGACGTATACTCAATCCAAACGAAATTTTATTCAACAGATCGTTACCAAAATTATAGCCGCCACTCACATGGAATAAATTGGAAATCGACAGTTCAGCGCCAATGCCATATGTCTCACCTTCATCCAGAATATGATAATAATCAGCGAGTAATTGCAACTGAATTCCTTTATGAGTGCCAGCGTATAGCGACGGACCGACACGCCACGTTCTGGGCAGCGGCGTACCGTCTTGATCATATTTTAACTCTTTTCCATGATTGAGTACAGATCCACCGACGGCTAAATATCCATAGTGAAACAACGGATTGTGCAGATTAATTCGTTTGGACTTCGCCAGCATTCCAACATCATAGATCAGAGCACTGGCCTTGTATTGATCCAATTTGCTGTTTAGATATTTTACATTGATCCCCAGCGAGACATTATCATGAATAAAACTAAGAGGCTGACCCAGATGGAATGCGAATAACATCTCATTTGCAGACGCTGCAGGAGCCGCATCATCGGTGCTATCGAACTCAGGGACTCCTAAATAGACGAAACTCAATCCCATATACGTCTTTCGACTCCAGGGAAAAGAAAATTTCCTTCCTATCATGAAGGAAGCACTGTACATATCAGCTATCCATTTCGTGTAACCCGCAGACCATTGCCAATCTCTAAGATAGGCTCCTGTTGCAGGATTCATAAACAGAGCATACGGGTCATCGAGAGCGGCTGTATGTATATTGCCCATCGATTGAGTTCGAGCACCCGGAAATAGTTTCAAGAATGCTGCTCCTGACCTCATTTGAGAATACAGATCGCTGTGAAGCAGACATGTAAAAAGCAGCATCGTGATGATCGAAGCAACTAGTCGATTTCGACGCGTAGACATATGTCCAATTCCCAAGAATTTCATCTTATTATAATGAATTTTTTCCATGATTTAAACTCTCCCGATCGAAGAGTGATGATATATACGCCACTCCCAATTCTCTGTCCACCATCTCCCATACCATCCCAGAGGAATGCGTTCCAGCCACCCTGATAATCGGCTTCTGTTAACTTGTGAATATGTTTACCCGCAATGTCGTAGATATCCAAGACTGCGGTTCGACGATAGCTTAATTTAAACCTAACCTCCAGATGTTCATCAACGAACGGTCGGAAAACATTTCGATCGAGTACAAGGTAATCACTGCTGTGAACGGTCAGAATCGCTCGCTCACTCGCGAAGCGTTTTCGGTTATCCGTAATCCGAATTTCAAACACTACCTCCTCTCGATCCGCATCCGTTAATAAGCGTCCCGGTTTGAAAAAATGATCTATTGTATACCATACATCAGGCTCTAAATCAGTCGAGTTAAAGAAATCATCCGCAAAATCTTTCACAATAGTTCCGTCGGACAAATATATCCAAAGTTCATAACTAATCGTGTTCTCCGGGATGCTAATCCGCACCTGAGTGCTGTCGACCACATCTATGTTACCGGGATTTACCTCAATTGATGGTATCAGCACCGGTGTCTCCGGAACAAAGCATATTACTGAATCGATTGCTCCGTTATTCGAGCGCTTCTGCGGATGTTCGTTATCACATTCAATGTAAGATCGACTGATCAGATAGGTGCTACCAAACGGCATGATCGTGGGGACACGCATGTCGAGACTCACCTGAACTGAATCGAAAGCCGCCAGAAATTCAATATTCCACATCAAAGAATCTGATACCGGGGTAACTGGGTCAGACGAAATCACATCGACCGAATCAGGAACAAATGTTACGATCCGCACATTGTACGCATCAAAATCTTCGAGATTCTTAACTTTCAAAACGATACGGTATGAACCTGCTTCGCTGATATAATGAGTATTTTGCTCATCAGTCGAATCGGCATACACCCATTGCCTGAGCGATACGTCGGTCATCAGATCTTCTCTGTCAGTGACCGTCGGATCATCGAGCTCCGGTGTATCCGGATCATCGGTAGGATGTTTTTCAGATTCATCACTGACCAGATAACCCTGGTTGCGGATCAAGGATACAGCGTCAATCACTCGCACCATAAAACGAATAGTGACTGCAGCGCCACCTTCTAAAGTCCCAATTGCAACCTCCAAAATGGGTGAGCTACTCACGATATCACCGTGGGTAGTACTCGCCGACCCCGCCACAAACTCCGTATTGGCAGGAATACTGTCGCTGAAAACAACGTGATGGGCCGTGCCGTAACCGCTATTGTGTATATTAACCGTATAGGTGATGAGATCACCCGGAGAAATAGACCCATCTCTATCGATGTCCTTTAGTTCATCCGACTTAATCACATCGGACGCGTCGTTGAACATGGGTGGATCCGTGACCGTGGGATCCTTGCGCGCCGGCGTATCCGGATCATCTGTGGGAATAGCTTCTATCTCTGCGCATGAGACGTATCCCTGATTGACAACTCTTGCTATTTTATCTACAATTCGCACATTAAATCTGATCGTAACCGTGCTCCCGCCCGGCACATCGCCGACGGCAACCTCCAACACCGGCGAGGTGCTCACGATCGTGCCCTGTGTCGTGCTCGCTGTCCCGCT
>JAFGOE010000004.1 GCA_016926625.1 Candidatus Zhuqueibacterota bacterium | reverse complement strand
TTCGTAGAGCATGTTTGAGGGACTGACGTCCCATTCGCCGCCCGGTCCTGCTTTGGTGCGAAATGTAGCCGGCGAGGTGGTGGACCCAGCGAGCCCGTCGGTGAACCCATCTAGTGTGAACTGCCCTTCACCGTCGGCTCCCGGCTTCACCGTGAAGTGAATGCTCACCAAAATGCCTTCGGCCGGTGCGGTGATCTGTCCCGTAGTAGTGAACCCGGCAATACGCAATGTATCATCGGCGAGTAGATTGGCATCCCTGAATTGCCAGAGATCCAGCAACGTTCCCTCAAAATTAGTGGAGTCGTAATCCAATAAACTATTTGGGAAAGAGAGATCGAAACCCAGTGAGCCGATGTCATCGCCATCGCCTTGC
Source organism: Candidatus Zhuqueibacterota bacterium (assembly GCA_016926625.1). Classification (GTDB taxonomy): domain Bacteria; phylum Zhuqueibacterota; class Zhuqueibacteria; order Thermofontimicrobiales; family Thiofontviventaceae; genus Thiofontadaptatus. The sequence goes on along the minus strand of JAFGOE010000004.1, from coordinate 36,260 downwards.
AGTTTTATGTCGACCATGAAACTGCTGCCCGGGGAATATTCGTAAAGTGAGTCAGAGGGACTGACATCCCAAACGTCTGCAGGTGATGACGCAACACGTATGATCGCTGCCGATGTCGTGGCGCCTGCAATATTATCGGTGAAACCAGTTAAGGTCAGATCCCCTTCAGCTGATGCATCGTTTAAAACGGTAAAATTGAGCACCACCAGTGTTCCAGTGGTGCCGGCATCGATTGCTCCTGATGAGGTGAATCCGGCAATTCTGATAGTCCCTGCAGATAACTGGCTTATGTCCTTAAACATCCAGGCTTCTAATAACGTACCTGAAAAAGTATGTCCGTCGTATTGTATTATCGTTTCAGGATAGTGGAAATCCATACCCAGCGCGCTGATCGTACCATCACTACCAGATAGTCTTATCTCGATGCTGAAACTCTCACCCCTGTTGTATTCATAAAGTGATTCATCAGGACTGATATGCCACTGACCGCTGACATGGTCGGAAGCAAATAAATTCATTAGAATCATGACGAAAAAGAAAATGAAAAATCTATTTCTCATGATATTCTCCTTTCTATGTTAACTGCTGCAAAGATATTTTGATTAGATGATCCGGTTATATTATGTTTTTTAGCTTAAGATAGTCTCATGTAATCGATATTAATGAGATACCTGCTTAAGTGCTGTTTGGTAATCGAAATCGCGGTCGCGTTCTTCGGTGTGGCATCTTGTACATGTTGCTGCATTAATGGTGTCGTTTTGATTGTCCAATTGCTGCAATGAAGCTTTCGCGGAGCGCGTCTTTTCCGAGGTAAATGTGTGGATGCGGACATGAGTAAAACGCGTTCCATGGCACTCTTCGCATTGTACCTGGATCATATCGGGAGTCGTCTGCAAATTCCTGAAACCATTTGATGTTAAAAAACCTGTCGTATGGCATGGGTAGCATTCACGATCTTTTATATCGTTCCCTGATGATATCGAATCGAATGCGGTAGCGTGTTTTGTTTTTGTCCAATGCAAATATTGCTCAGCATGACATGCCTGACAAGTTTTTGATCCGACATAATATCCGATTGATTTTGTCACAGGAGGAGCGGATGTATTCCTATTATTGTCATTTTTATTTTCGGACGCTATTTTCTGGCGATATTCGCTCAAAAGATCGTTGAATTTCGGATCATCGATTATTGTCTCGTTCAAGGGGCGTGAAAGATCTTCAAAATTGTTAATGTCATTATTTTTATCCAGGTAAAGTAGAAGATCTCCGATGTTTTGTCCCTGATATTTTGATTGTGCTATTATTGTCTCATTTATTTTAATTGCCTGCTTTTCTCTGAACGCGTTGTGGCTGCTGATAAGCAGATCGATTCCGTCGACTTGCTTAACGAATTCCATTGAATTCTCATAGCCCAGATTGGTTAATGCTATGATTAGATCACATCGATCGGATAGATCCTTAACAATTTTTTTTGATGCGATTACAGGATCTATGATGTATAATTCCTGATCATTTTCACATGATCTCAAAATAGTCGGGTCATTTCTGAGAACGCCGAAGATAGCGACTCTCAATCCGAGTAAATCCTTTATAGTATACGGCTGAAATAAAGCCTCATTCTTATCGCGTCGATAAAGGTTTGCGGAGATAAAAGGGATTTCAAATTTTCTCTGAAGATCTATCAGGTAGTTATATCCCAAAGATAGATCATTTTCACCAATATTGATAGCATCATATCCGATTTTACTAAATCCGCGCAGGATGAATTCACCATCAATGGCCATCGATTTACCGCCGCGACGGAGAAAATCACCGGCATCGATGATCAGGTAATTACTGTGCAAGCTTTTATTATCTTTAATATATTTGGCTCGACGAGCCAAACCACCATGACGTGTAGCACCTCAGCCGCATGGTTCTACATAACCATATATATCATTAGAATAGAAAATTCTGAGTACGGAGATGGTGGTCAAAGAAGCCGATTTCTGTTGAGAGATAAAGAACGAGAAAATTAGGATGGCTAAAATGCCGAGTGGATAATGGAATCGTCTCATCGTACTGTTTCTTTTTAATTAATGTGTGTTTACTATCAATTTTATTGAATCGCTGCCTGTTGTCAATTAGAATATACTAATTGACAACAGGCATTGCGTAATAAACTACCCGGATGTAGATCTTTATTTGATGAGTAACATCTTCTTGCTGTCGCTGAACTTATTGGTCTTGATGTGGTACAGATAGACACCCGAGGGTGTATCATTTCCCAGATCGTCCTTACCATTCCAGCGGGCGGCGTATTTGCCGGCCGAATGGTGTTGATTCACCAACGATCGGATCTGATGACCCACGGAGTTATAGATCGTCACCGTTACCATTCCAGCTTCGGGTAACTGATAGATGATCTCGGTGTCCATATTGAACGGGTTCGGGTAATTTTGCTCCAGATAATAATCGGTGGGAACCTCGAGTCCGCCCAATCGTCTGATACCTTCCAACGATGTCGCAAAGCGACCAGGACGTGCGGCCGCCTGAGCGAGATCATCGCTCATATTGAACAGCCACAGATCACCGAGTCCCTCGGCATCGTCATTCACCTTAAATACCACATCGACCAGCTTAAGCGAGCTCTGGTCCTGTTGGACCGTGCCATTGAATCCGCCTACCGTCACCACGCCGTCGACATTGGTCTTTCCGTCGAGCATGTCCCATCCTTCGGTCATGCCTGCTGCTCTGACGCCCATGAACGTCAATAACTCCGCCGGATAGCCCAGATCGAAGCCAAACGCCTGCATGGGTTCGGTTCTGTCGAGTGTGATCGTTAAGATCACTTCCTCAGCAGGCTTTCCTTCGGCCGAGGGGATCGACAGTGATAAGTCACTTTCTTTCGGCAATGCAGCCGGTTTACAATCCAGCGGAGGCGTCTTGCCGCCTAAGTAGCCCTGGAAAATATAGAGCGCATCGCCCGGGGTGATGCCGTCGGGGGTACAATTGACATCGGCCGCGAACAGGGCACACTCGTTATCGCAGGCGGTTCCTGCCGGCGGGGTGCCACCGTTGAGATAGATCTGGAATGCACAGAGCGCATCGCCCGGCGTGAGGGAACCATCGTTGTTCACATCACCTAATTTGCAGGGGGTACCGCAGGTGAACGTACCATTGCAGGCATTCATGCCTACTAAATCGTCGACCAGTCCGGCGATGGTAAGCACGCAGGTCTCTCCCACGCTGCAGGCATCCACATGAAGCTTCACGATCGCGATCGCGCCGTCTGAATTGACCGGAATAGCGGTGGTATGGAAGCCACCGATGGTCACGTTACCGGGTGTCGCTTCCTGATACTGGAAGAAGCTGAACGCTGCAGTCAACGGGCCCTTGACCACCTCCAGTAGATGCAGTTTATCAGAGCAGTATTTGAATTCGAATCCGAACGCGTCAACCAGGGCTGTATTGCCTTTCATATGGATCGGGACTTCAATATTCATCCCGGGGGCACCCATGACGTCTTCCGCTTTAACATAAGGTGGCGTGCAGGGGCCAACTCCACAGTTGATCGTGAAATTGCTGTTGCTCTGGTCTGAACATGCGGCATTGGCGACATCGGTAATCCTGACCTTGGCGGTGGTGCAACTGGTTCCACTCGGGATCGTCCAATTGAATGTCCCGTCATTCGGTGTGCTGTTGACAATCACATTCCATGTTGAATTACACTGATATTCGATCTTCACGTTGGCGCTCGCATTGGAGGAGGTCCATAATATCGTATGGCTGCATGCGATACTTTCGCCACCGTTGGGGGACGTCACCGTGATCTGACAGGTGGGAATAATAGGACAATTGATGTTGAAATAGTTATTGCTCATGTCCCAGCAACCCGAATTCGCTGCATCGGAGACCTTGATCTTGGAACTGCAGACGGTACCCGTCGGAATAGTCCAGTTGTAAGTGCCGTCATTGGGGGTACTGCTGACGATGGTGCTCCATACACCACCGCAGTAATATTCCAACTTGACATTGCTGCCGGCGCCCGTCGATGTCCAGGTGATGGTCGTACTGCATCCTATGTTTTCGCCTCCATTGGGAGCGGTGATGGTGAAGCTGCATGAAACGCAATTGATGCTGAAATAGTTATCGCTCATATCGGTACAGGCGGCATTAGCGGTATCGGTAATCCTGATTTTGGCGGAACTGCATACCGTGTTGTTCGGTACCGTCCAGGCATATGATCCGTCATTCGCCGTGCTGTTGACAATGGTGTACCACGTTCCATTACAGTAATATTCGATCTTCACGTTGGCGGATGCATTGGAGGACGTCCAGGTGATCGTCTTACTGCAGCCGACCGATTCACCGCCATTGGGACTGGTAACATGGATCGAACAAACGGGTGTTGCACAATCTGGATTCTTATCGAAATGCAGGCTCTGTGCAACCGTTCCTTCACTGACCCATAATACACCATGACCGTAATTATTCGGAACGTGTTCCACGCACGTTGCAGAACCAGTGAACACATCTACCGAATTGATCTGCGTGAATGCGCCCCAGTTGACCAGATTGTAATCACGTTTTGAATAATATAACGGATCGAATGCACCCATTTCTGATTGATAAGCCAGAGCATATCCGCAATTTCGTCTGGCAGAGACGCCCGGGCCAAAATAACCATTGGCGGTAGGTACGGCAATATCATTGTACATATAATTTTCCCCGCCATCAGAAGTCACATAATAGCGTATTCCTGTCCTGCTATAGGTTGACGAATATTGTTCGTATGCACAGATAATATCTTTCAGATATCCTGAGATCGATGTTATATCCCTCGCATCCGTTGTCGTAAACGTCTTCGTCTGGACTAATGAGGACCCTTTGGATCGCATGATGCTTAATTTGCTAGCCGTCGTTATGTACGAGACGTAAAACCAATAACCCGTATCGTTATTCGAGTAACACGATGAGAGACCATGCGCTGCATCGGTTATAAATGTATTAATCTCGTTCCAGTTAAATGACGAGCCCTCCGGATCATCGATAAACCAGACAATCTGATTGTTTTCCAACAATCCGACGACATAGCACATATTATTGAAATAGTCCTGGTTGCATACGGTGACTAGTTCTTTAACATTGACGCTCTTGTTGAAAACAGATTTCCATCCATAGGCGGTATCCTCCGAACCATTGCTTGTAAGGAAACGACGGATGCGAGCATCCATTGGCTCACCCTCGTAGACGTAACTCACATAAAAATAATTGCCTACAACGGCTCCGCTTACATCGATCATCTCTCCGCCCCACCAATACCATGTCTGTGTCCAACTGGCACCCTGGTTAGTTGAGATATGGATCGTGAATCGGGGATCGTTACCTCCTTTTCGTCGCCCAACAGCTAAGAGATTACGTGAAGCTTGATGAAAATCAAAGTTTGCTTCCCAGTATTCATCGTTCGTCGTCACATTTACATCACCACCCCAACTAGGATTTTCGACGATCCTGGGTGTTTTCCATGCAACACCAATACCGTAATTATTCGAACCTATCCGACTGTGCAGTTCCTTCAATTTTAGTGTAGCATTCGAATAATCCCCCGTTCTCCATAAATTCATTATTTCATGCGATAATACGATAACATCCTGTGGTTGATTATTGAATAATTCGATGCTGATGGTCGCGTTTTCTTTATCCGCCTGATCTAATTGTTCCAGATGCTGCCAGGCGGGAACGGCCTTTGCGAGTGCTTGAACTTTAGATTCTGTATCTTTTGTTAAGTTTTGATCGCCTATAGGCAGTTTCGAGGTAGTAATGTGTTGAATAGGGGATAGTAAGGCCTCTCTCTCGGCATCTGCTTCTATGCGACTCGGAGAAGTCTGAATGATTTCCGCGCTGCCTGTTGGTGCTCCTGATTCACTGGTTTGTCCGTATAGCTCCATTGATGTTAGTATTAAACATATAAATAATAAATAGGTACAACATTTCAATGTTTGTTTCATATTGAAAACCTCCCTTTTCAATTAATCTGTACTCTGTGATTAAATAGTGTTTCTATTTGTCACACTTTAACCTTTCAACCATTACGGCGGATGCAGCGATCTGTCCATCAGATTAGAACCTGAACTATATGATAATGTGCATTTATTAATGCATACTTTCATCTGATATATCTTTCACAATAATTAGATTGGTTGACAATTTGTTAAGTTTAATACTATTTAATACAAGAGCGATAGATATAATAGTTTGTTTTGGACTAATTGATGTAATTACTTAGAACAGGACCTAAAAGTGGACTATTAGTATTCTGAAAAATAAGAAGAGAAAGTGATAGGATGTGTTTGAAAATCTGAGTATTAGTATAACCGAATTTCCATATCGTTAAGATACGGAAAACCTCCTTTTATAGCCCTAGGCTAATAATTAATATATCATTTTTTCTTAATGAAGTCAATAAAAAAATCAAAGTATGCAATAAATAATCGACTTGTATGAGTGGATTATGCCGTCAGATTCAATGATGTCTCTCCTCCGCTTGAGATTGATGAGAAATATATTGAAAAGATTAAAAGAGTGAGTGCACATCGTTTTTATTTTTATGCTTTAAATCCATTTTAAGAGGGATTACACTTTTAACATGGGAAATGGGGGGTAATGGATTTCGCGTCAATTTGAATCATCAATGATAATAGAATAAGTACTGATTTTGGTGACTATTCAACTTAATCTATTTTAAGATCGATGGCTGAAATTGAAGGTGCTACTTAATTTTTATAATACGAATCGCTGCCTGCTGTTAATTAGAATATACTAATTAACAACAGGCATTGCGTAATAAACTACCCGGATATAGGCCTATTTGAGAATCAGCAGCTTGCGTACCTGGATTGAAGCGCTGTTTTTCAATTCGCAGAAATAAAGACCCGATGCTAATTCGCTCCCTGAATCGTTACGTCCGTCCCATACGATTGCATGGCTCCCCGCCTCCTGTTGCCCGCATAAGAGACGCCTTTCCGGTTGTCCCAGAGCATTGTAAATGGTAAGTTCTATGTCCCCTTTCGTCGGTAATTGAAAACGAATGATCGTCCTCATGTTAAACGGATTGGGATAATTTTGTTCCAATATTAACGTCTGTGGTACATCGCCATCCGTCGACTTATCGTGCAATGCAGTCATTATTTCTGTTTTCGCATTAAGAAAGTCATCCTTTAAATCAGTCAACTCCAATTCGAAACTATTCGATGAACTTCCTTGTTTTAATTTAAATTCCAAATTCAGTAATACTTCATCGTTGATATCATTGACGACTTCTGATGAGAATCCGCCAATTCGGATGGCACCATCATTCAATTTAGCCGAATCAAAATAGGGCCAATCGATGAAAGAATCCGATTTTCGGATCGATGTAAATTCTAAAGCCGCTGCTGAATACTTTACACTTAATCCAAAAGAGGAGATACCACCGTTAGCTGTGATATGAAGAGGAATTGACAGCATATCATCAGCAATCATTATCCTTTGCTTCAGAGTCAATATTATGTCATTTTCTGTCTGTGATGAGGTAACATCGATACAATCTAAAGGCGGATTCTCTCCGTTCAAATATGCTCTGAGAATATGTAATGCATCGCCCGGTGTTATCCCGTTTGGGGTGCAATTCATATCTGCACTTTCTAAGGAACAGTGATTCAAGTTTAACACATCGTACGGATCGGCCGGATAATAAAGATAAATATGAAATGCGGATAATGCGTCGTCCGGTGTCACTGCGCCATCGTAGTTTACATCGCCCAGCTTGCAGGGGGGAGCAGTGAACCAACTGTTGTCCAACGCCATTGTTTCGATATCATATTCGGGTTGCGACAGGGTGATCGGTGAATCATAGAGTTCCTGCTTTGTCGTGAATTCAAGTGTGAGTAAGCTGTCGGATTTCCCTGCTGCTATGGGTATGTCGGTATAGCCAAAAATGACGAGTTCGCCGGGAGCGATTTCAGTAACAGAAGTAGATTCGACGGCTGCTGGTTTGAAAGTCGAATAGGATAGAATGAGTGAATCGTATCTCAGCGTCACGGAAAACGTGTCGATACTAACAGGTGCGTCATCGATGTTAATACTCAAGCGAATGGTCTCATCCGGATAGGCAGAGACAGAGTCCGGCGATAGATACACTTTTGAGCCACCAGTGTTTGCACTATCGATGCTGACAGCAATCAATGGGCTCCAATAGCTTGTTTGTCCTTCATTGTCAATTGATCGTATACGATAGTGATACGTGCCGGTATCTGATTTCGTCACTCGAAGTTTGGAATTGCTGAAATCAGCGGCTATCAGATGCATTCCCGAGTTATACGAAACCGGATCGATATCATCGATGTAAATGCCTTCGTTCGACATGTACGTATCGGTGACATATCTAATCCTGAGCATGATGGTCTGTCCAGCGTAGTCACCCAGCTCAAAGATAGCTTTCACCCATTCGGATGATTTCCCCGTAATCCCATATCCGAGGTTCTCTCCGTATGGATCGTACTGTGTCGTTATATTTCCCGGAATCGATGCAAACGATTTCCCGCCATCGGCGGACAATTCAACATAGGCATAATCCCAATTTCTCTCGATATCGTACCAGGTCCAAAACGTAAATTCTGTATTCTCTGGAACGATGAACGGTGTGGTCAACATGGCCGTGTGGTTAATATTATCGCCGGTACTGGAATAGAGGGAGTGAGCGTTGCTATGGTAGCGATTCGTATTTTTATCGAATCCATTCAATGTCCAATATAATTCATCTCCTTCCATGTCATCTGGAATTAACGTTAAATTCTCAATCTCTTCGACATCGAATGCGACGGCTATGTTATCGGGATCATCGTTGATAGTCCACTTCAGGTCAAAACACCCCTCAGCGATATATGATACGGGTGCGAAAACTGGTATAGCTGGTCGTAAAATTCGTCTCGGATTATCAGCCATGATAGGTGCGATGTGAGCGATGTAAAGGTTCGGACCGAGATTTTCGGCGACGAGCTGGGGGATGTCCTCTTCGGGTGGGAAAAATGTGGTTCCTACTTCCGGGGTAAATCCAAACATTTTGTTTTTCTCAGTCTGTTCGCCGTAGAAGTAATCGTCTGTGTCGCCGTTCGTTTCATAAATTACCCCCATCGCTCCATTACCGGCGACGTATCCGTTGTAAGCGACACAATCGAGGGCTATCTCCAGAAAGATGTCATGATCTTCAGTATTCTGAGCAATATAGCCCCACGGAAACAGCCACCAATTACCGTAACTGTGATAGGACAGAGAGAGTATGAAATTATGTTCGATGCATAACTTGCGGATTACCTGACTTTCTGGTTCTGAAAACGCACTCTTACCGCGATAGGTCTCTGCAGACGTGTTCGAACTCGATCCTGCGTTATTGTATCCCCACATGTAACCGTAATTACGATTCAGATCGACGCCGAACGTTCCGTTTCCGTTATCGCGACGATTCTTTCGCCACCACTGATCAATTTCTTCTACATAGACGTGACCGTCCGGATTCTGAGTCGGTATAAGCCAAAACTCCAGGTTATCAACAAGATAGGTAATGTCTGAATCGATTTCATAGTTTGACACGAGGTGTTGTAAAAAATATAGAATAATCTCCGGTGTGATGATCTCGCGGGCGTGCATGTTAGCCATGTACAGGAGATCGGGTTCTGAATCATCCTCTGATTCTGGATAATCGGATACTTTTATCGCCCATATATCGCGTCCCTCGATGCTTTTACCAATGCTGATCAGTCGGCTTATATGCGGGAAGGCAGCAGCTGTTTGAGTCAACTCGTCGACCATCTCCTGATAGGTATGATAATCGCCCATGTTTTCAGTAAATAAACCTGCCTTATACAATGCTCGTTCCACATCGTCGATTAGCGGCTGTAACTGGAAACCCCGGTTACGTAGGGTACTTTCCTGACTGCTGGTGACGACGACATCGGCATACCGTTTGGTTATGACATCCGCCATGTCAAGATCCATTGAAATCAATACTTCGACTTGATCCGGCGTGTCGAAATAGACTCGCATGATTTTTTTATTTTCATCAGCATATGAGCGCGTCGATGCGTTTAGAATTAACATCGATATGAATAGGGTGATTACGTGTTTGATCATTGTGAATTACGACCTCAATTTTGTTTCATGATAAATTGCTAAAGATGGAGCTAACTTAAGTAATCCTCATCTTATTAGAAGCATTTTGTTCGTTTGATTGAAATCCATTGTGTTCAGTCGGTAAAAATAGATTCCGGATGGAACGGGCTTGCCTGATTCGTCGTTTCCATTCCAAACGACGTGATGACTGCCGGCGCGCTTTTCTTCGGACACTAAAGTGATGATCTTCTGTCCCATCGCGTTATAAATCGCCATCGTGATGAACGTCTGTTTCGGGATATCGTATTGAATGTCGGTTTCCGGATTGAATGGATTCGGATAGTTTTGAGCAAGCTTATATTCGATCGGGATATCTAATTCCCCCGTATTTTGATAATTCGATTGTATAATTCTCCCGTTCGAAATTTGCGCCGATTGAATATCATCCCTCAAATTGAAGAACCAAAGTTCAGTGGGTTGTGACGATGTTTTTTTGATCAAGAAGGTGAGTTCTATTAAAGTACCCATTTGAATTGAATCGACCTGGTCGATATGGAGTCCGCCAATGGTCAACACGCCTGGTATATTTTCGGCGACATCGATCAATTCCCATGACTCGGTTAATTTACCCGGTCGGAATGAATGGAACGACATCTTCTCGTTCGGGTAACCAAGGTCGAACCCAAATGCTTTGACAGAGTTGAAATTGCTTCCCATGATTGGCACATTGATCAATTGACCAGGTTCAGCGGTCACATCAGGAATTGAAAGTCGTACGTCGGCCAGATTTTTCTCGATACTCGTTCTATCGTTGCAGCACGTCATCGGCGGATTCTCATGATTGAGATAAGCTCTCAAAATGCATAATGCGTCCTGAGGCGTTATTCCACCTTGATTGCAGGTTACATCGGATGCCGTCAGGGCACATGGATTATTACACTCTTCAAAATCTAAAGGAATGGTCCCTCCGTTGAGATAAATACTGAACGCGCATAACGCGTCCTGAGGAGTAATAGTGTAATCGCCGTTCACATCGCCGAGTTGACAGGCATTGAATGTATAGCGACCGTTACAAATATTGAGGGATCGTATATCGTCGACTAGATGGGACAGGGATAGCATCGACACGTCACCTTCGATGCAGGAGGTGCAAACGACTTCGAAATCGATCGCTGCTATACTACCCTTGCTCATCGAGGGGATAGCGGTGGTATGGAACCCGCCGACGATGATGGTGTTAGAAAGTTCTGTGGAGCCATCCAGATAGTCAAAGTCTGCCGTTAGATCGGTTTTTCTCGTGCCTATATATCTTAAAACATTGGGATCGTATTCCAGTTTAAAGCCGAACGCATCGATTTCATCCGGATTCTCTTCGATGTTAATGTTAAAGGTGACAACAGATCCAAACGATCCGTTTGAATCCTTTACGGCGATAGAGGGCGGATAGCATCCTGCTGGTAGAGAAGATGTCCCTGAAATGATCAGCGAGTAATCCTGAGAACCGTTATCAAGTACGCCTTTATGCGTTATGGAAAGGGTGTAATTACCTGGATTCGGATTCGGTATGTATATTTGTTCTACGTTATCGACTACATTATTGCCCGTTATCGCGGGAGCATCCGGATTGTTCCTGTCCAGTACCCATGGTTCATGGTTCGTATTGCTGCTTATTTCAAGGACTAGAAGATCGAGGTCGTTGACCAGAACAGGGGTGTTTGGATTTAATGATTCTGGCAACTCATCATGCGGAGGATCGGTCCAACTAATGGTAATACGCACCGGGCTGCCGTCTGTATAGAAGTCGTGAGCATAAGATTGATTATTTAGAAGAGTCAGTTCCTGAATAGTATCATCGGAAAGCTGATCTTCGTTGATCAGCAGGGCGGCCTTTTTAACATTGAGAAGTCCCCACCCGTGTCGATAATCTGGTCCATCCGATGATCCGGCCTCATCGGCAGTGTGAGCAATCAGCCCTTTTAACGTCGCAGCTCGCATGTGATTCCCGTGTACGCTCTTGTAATTTTCCTGTAAAAGTGCCAAAGATCCGCACGCATTCGGAGTCGACATGGAGGTTCCGCTGATAGTCTCATAGGCTGTATTACTGGTGTTCCATGATGAATAGAGATTAACGCCATTCGCGATGATGTCCGGTTTGATCCGGCCATCGTCAGTAGGGCCATAGGAGCTGAATGATGACATTTGAATCGATGAAGGGCTTGCATAGCCACCAGGGATATCGTAAATAGCTCCGACCACCAGAGTATTTTTTGCTGTACCTCCGCCTGCAGCGATACAGTCGTATCCATCGGCACCGCCGTCCTGATCTCTGGATATGCTGCTAAGCGACCAGGAGTAGCCATTATACACCCAATGATATTCTGCACTCGAGGGCCCATAGTCATTTCTGTCATTTCCTGCTGATTTAACGATCAGATAGTACGGGGCATTGTAGGCGATTTCATCGAAATATTGGGCATCTTCGTCGTAAAATCCAAACCGATAATCTTCTGTCTGGCTGACCGAGGGGTCGCCGAACCAGGCCCATCGTCCATCGTTCATGTAATCATAATACCACCCGGTAATATTGCCGTATGAATGGTTTGAAGACAGTAGACCGTTCGCGGCTTCGGCAGCCATCTCAGAAAAATCGTAGTTCCAGTCAAAGGCGATCAGGTTCGCCGATGGTGCCATACCCTTTGCGTTCGGATTGATGCCCTGAGCAATCAGTGTCCCTGCCACATGGGTCGCATGATAATCTACAGATCCGGGCGAGTCTTTCTGCATAGCCCGACCTGCAAATTCTTGATGTGTCGTTCGAACGCCGCCACCGTCCCATTGTCCTATGGTTATTCCCTGACCTGTAAGATTTAATCCGGCATCTCCGCCGGGCCAGACTCGATCGGCAGACACGGTTTTGGCTGCGTTAAGATTTAACGTCATATAATAGATCGGGATGTTTTGTCGAATTCGCTGTAGCTCTATTTTTGTTCCATCTTCTCGAAGGCTGATGATAGGCAAATTACCATCTTTAGCCCATTGATCTGCTTCTGTTCGCAGAGCTTTAAATATTTCTCCATATTGTTTCGATAGTTGACGTAGTTCATACGTATTCGCCTTGATGGGTTGTTGACTGTGCAACGATAACGCATTCAAGACCTGAAGACATAAAAACGACACGGTGATGATACATAGTCTATTCTTCATGAACATCTCCTCGTGATAAATTGATTCATCGATGTGATTCGTGATTTAATTTTATCAAATTCTGAGATAGGAATTACATAAACCAGAGAGTAACGTAAATGAGTAGGAATTGTCAGATAAATTCAGAATTGAAAAATGATTTTATTTCAATTAAATCGAACGAAAATTTTTTTAAATCATCGGATTGAAGACGTTAACAAATGATATTGATAAGTTGATATAGTGACTTCCACCTGCTTCATGTTCTGAATGTAAGATCAAATTTGTCACGTTATTGAATCTAACAATTTTCTTGCTTTAATGCAATGAATTTGTTATTATGTACTAATATATTATGAACAGACATACGATTTATATACTCAGCGTTATCCTGTCCATTGCCTTTGGCTGTACTCATAAGGAGCGTTTAAATCCTTTAGATCCGCAAAATTCTGAGACTGACGGAAAAGTTACAGGCATTCGGATCTACTCTGAATTTGATACCGTTATACTATCCTGGAGTAAGGTTTATGTGGACGACCTGTTGGGGTATAACATCTATCGCCGCACATTGAGCGATTCAGTATTTTCTCCGATTGATCGGATCAACCATAATGTGTCTCAATTTTATGATGACGATGTAGAATATGGTAAGCGATATACCTATCGTGTGAGTGCGGTGACATCATATTTCGAAAGTCCCCTGTCAGATAGTGTTAGCATCGTTCCTGGCCCCTCTGTGGTGTGGATAAGCGATGTGGATCAGGGAAGGATCAAATGGCTTTCAGATGATATTATACACGAAATTGGACGCAAAAATACGGGTGGATATCCCTGGGATCTGGTCGTATCGGGTCATGAACGAACCATTTGGTATACTGATATTCAATGGGGTTATGTAGTAAAGGTCGACGACTTTTGGAAGACATATTCTTCAAAAGATATCTATTGGGATCCGGTAGATATCGCTTTGGACGAACACAGGAATCTCTTATGGGTTGCTAACCAGAATGGAAGTGTAATTCAGATTCATACGAGTCTATATGACAGTCTCATGGAGATAAGGCACGAGGACTTTAAAAATCCACGTTCCGTTGCTCTCGATGAGTTCTCTGGCATTGCCTGGGTAGCTGATCCGAACGCCAGAGCTATTTTTAGAATTTCACCGTATCGGGGATCCGTTAGAAAGCTCAGCGAGTCATTTATAAGGCCGATGCAGGTGGCCATTAACGAGCAGGATGCCACGATCTGGGTAGCAGATAGCAGCCGTGTCGTGCGTCTGGGGAGAGATGAACGTATCGAGTTCATCATCGAGGGATCATTCAATTTTGCCCTGGCACTCGATATTGATGTCGAAAATGAGAGTGTATGGATCGTGGATTTTTTGTCGATAAGCGAAGGATCCAGGGTATACAAATTCAATTTTCAAGGGATACAGGAACTAATCCTCGATGGATTCGATTTTCCAAGAAATCTGGTCGTTAACCACTACGATCATTCGTGTATCGTCGTCGACTCAGGAGCCGGTGAAGTTGTAAAAATATCGGAGGATGGGATGATGATGGGCAAGAGCAGTGAATTTTTATATCCGGTTGGAGTTTATCTTGAATATGATGAATAGCATTAAGGACATGATCATCGATAGATATCAGCGTCATCTTGAACGATCGTATCAATTCTCATTTGTGATGTAGATCGGGAACAAATTTATTGATTTTGTATTTACATTTAAGTATATTATTAGATTACATGAAAGATAACTTAGTTTATTAGAATGACGATCAGAAAGCGAGTTTCGTTTTGCGGATGAAATATAAAAAAATATTATACTTAATACCGTTCGCCTTGTTAGGAATTTTTATATTTTTTAAATTTTTCCCCAATATGTTTTTAATTCATTCATCCGAATATTCCTTGAGCCGTTCAGAGATCATGGTCAAAGCCGAAACATTTCTTGAGTCTATAGATTTTGAGACCAATCGATTTAACAAGCTCATGACGATGCGGCGCGATTATCCTGTGATTCGATACCTTCAGATGCGCTACGATCGTGATGCCATACAGGAGCTTTACGGGGGTGATTTTGAATATTTAAATTATTGGCGACTGGAGTACTTTCTCGATCTACCGCGGAATATACCTCAGGAAAGTTATATCCTCAGCCTGACACCAGCAGGGAGAATTTTTGAATTTTATCACGTTCTACCGGACACTGCATCAGGAGCACATCTGGATACTGAGACGGCGCGAGCTAAATCTGAACTCTTTTTAAGAGATTGGATCAAAATCGATTTAAGTGAATACATTGAGGTCAAATCGAGCAGTGATATTTTAAAAAACAGGACGGATCATTTTTTTACATGGGAGGAACGCGAGCCGAGGTATAAAGAGGGTAAATTTATCATCGATGTCAGCATCAAGGGTGACGAGATTAGCGGTTATCATCGTTTTTTCGAGATCCCGCCGCCTGAATTAAAAAAATTTCAACATACGGAATCGATAAGCAGCATCGTAAGCATCCTATCTTTCATCCTGTCGTTTATCATTCTGATCGTGATCACCGGGATCTTTTTAAAGAAATATCATGTTGGTGAGATCGGTGTTAAAAACGGGATCATCTTGCTATCCTTCATCGTCGTACTGGGTATCATTGAGACATTTATGAACATCGAGATCTGGAGCGATAACGTGGTCATCGGCTCGATGTCTCGATCCCAGGTGGTCTTGAGCATGACATTTGTGTTCATCGTATTTGTCTATCTGTTTCAGGCGTTAATGTCGGCGACAGGCTGGGCAGTGGGCGAATCATATTCGCGTGAGCTCTGGCCTGAGAAATTATCCTCTATCGATGGAATATTCAAGGGAAATATGTTAACGACTAATGCAGCGGCGAGCATAACCAGTGGTTATCTATCCGCCTTCATTCTGCTCGGTTTGCTGACGGGGATCATCTATATAAGTGTGACATATTTCAACGGTTGGACGACGTCATCATATCCGCTTCGCTTCATCGACAGGCCCATGATCTTTCTGGTGATCATGATCAGTGGGCTCCTGACGGGTATTATCAATAATATCGTTTACCGCTTATTTTTTATTTCGATATTCAAACGATTGCTAAAATCATCCGTTATTGCAATTATCATTTCTGCACTCATATACATGATACAACCGCAGGAACTATCGTTATTTCCTGTGTCTGTTAATTTATTCACTTCATTCATTATTGGCCTCTTTCTGGGAATTATTTTCGTACAATATGATATACTGACGACCATTGTGACCAGCTTCGTCTTCATCAACTTTCTTAGCGGCGTATCCTTACTGCAACTCGAGAGTTCTTATTTTAAACAACATGGCTATATTCTTCTGGGAATTCTTGTCCTGCCGTTAATCGTCGCGGCTATCGGATTTGTAAAAAACAGAGTGTTCACGTATCAGGGAGATGAAGTCCCGGCTCATGTACGAAGGATCAGCGAGCGGGCGCGGTTGATACGAGAACTGGAGATCGCCAGACGAGTTCAGATGAGTTTGTTACCAAAGACAGAACCAACGATACCAGGATTTCAGATCGCTGGGATATGTTTACCCGCCCAGGAGGTCGGGGGTGACTACTATGACTTCGTGAGCGTAAATCAAACGAAAACCGGGATAGTAATCGGTGATGTATCGGGTAAAGGCGTGCCTGCGGCCATCTACATGACGCTGACAAAGGGTATTATGCAATCGTATGCAGAGGAGAACACATCTCCATTGAAAGTTTTGTCTAAAGTGAATAAACTGATGTACAAATCGATCGAAAAAGACACCTTTGTCAGCATGTTCTATGCCATATTGGATCATCGAAATAAGACGTTAACCTATGCCAGAGCCGGCCATAATCCGGCAATATTACTGAAAGGTAATAATAATTCATGTCAATTGCTCGAATCGAAAGGAATAGGGCTGGGACTGGAAAAGGGAGTGATTTTCGATCAAACGATCAGAGAAGAGACGTTATCACTCGGTAAGGGTGATATTCTTGTCCTGTATACTGATGGTTTCACAGAAGCGATGAATTCTTCGTTAGTGGAATATGGTGAAGATAAATTTCTGAAGATTATCGAATCGAATAGTAATTTATCTGCTTCTGAACTCATCGATAAGATTTTACACGATATCAAGCGATATGTGAAGGGTCATCCTCAGCATGACGACATGACAATGGTTATAATCAAAGCGAATGAATAATATTATCGTTAATAGACGATAAAGAGGAGGAGTGGTTATGGAATCATTTGAAGTCCAGCGAAGAGACGACGGGAGCGTATCGATCCTCTACGTAAAGGGCTACCTGGATGCTCATACAGCACCTAAACTGGAGCAGGAAATTCAGAAATTAATTAATGAACAAAACTTTAAAATTATCGTAAACTTTAATGAATTGAGTTATATAAGTAGTGCAGGACTTGGTGTTTTTATGGGGTTTATTGAAAATGTTCGGGAAAAAAATGGCGACATCAAATTAACGAATATGAATCCGAAAATTTATCGAGTTTTTGATCTGTTAGGATTTCCGACGCTTTATGATATTTTAGATAATGAAAATGATGCTATTCAGAAATTTTCGTGACTGATGACTAAACAAAGAACTTAAAGGTGGTGAATACTTTGCCTGACATAAACACAAAATACTATTTGAAGATTCCCAGTCAAACAGATAATCTGGAATTGATTCGAGAATTCGTGTCCAAAGTCGCTGAGAAAGTAGGATTTGGTGATGATGATATCAACAAAATAGAACTTGCGATCGATGAGGCATGTACAAACGTTGTAAAGCACGCATATGACGATAAAAAAAATAATTCAATCGGGATCGCCATCAAACTCGATTACGATCGCTTTATCGTTATCGTAACAGATACTGGTAAAGGATTCGACGTCAATAAAATAAAAACACCCGATATGAAAGAGTATCTGGCAGAGATGCGGGTCGGCGGACTCGGACTATATCTTATTCATAGCTTGATGGATGAAGTCCATTTCGATTTGAATCCTGGCATCAAGAATGAAGTCCAAATGGTGAAATATTTCTACAAAAAGGAGAACAATGAAGTTAAAATAGAGGATGATGCTTCAGCGACATAGCCTTTAATAATAGATTTGACTTGGATTGACATCGAAATAATAATACCAACTTAATCAAGATCCACTGAACTAATGATGAGAGTTCTGTTAAATGAATCACGATGATATAGTACAACCTGTAGAAGATAGAGATGATAATCTGAGTCGCAAATTAGATGAAAAATTAATGGAGTTGCACTCACTTTTCGAGGTGAGTCAAACCTTGAATTCCTCTCTCAACGTTAACGCAATCATCGACAATATTTTACTGACATCCATGGGTAAAATGATGATCAGTAAAGGAATTGTCATGCTTCACGATCATGATGATATCTATAAGGTAGAAACAGCGAAAGGATTGTCCAGGGAACTGATCGGTAGTACCTTAAGGATAGAATCATCACTTCAAGAACCGATGTTTCTCTCCGATATTGAAAACACAACGGCCGAATTTAAATCGTTTTTTGCCGATCATTCGATTCACATGATCATACCCATTCGCAGCAACAATCAAATGTTGGGCATCATTGGATTTGGAGCGAAAATTTTAAAGACTCCTTATGTACAATCCGAGATAAATTTTCTGAACTCATTATCTAATATCGCTGCGACATCGATTGAAAATGGTTTGATGGTCCTCGAGTTACAGGATGTCAACAGGAGGCTGGATAAGAAAGTCCAGGAATTAAATACGCTATTTGATATCGGCAAGGAATTGAATTCGACCTTAGATAAGGATAAAATCTTAAATCTCTTAAGCTACGCCATCATGGGTGAGATGACCGTGAATCGATGTCTGATCTTCATCGACGAGAACAATACCATGAAGCTGGCTATTTCAAAGGGTCATCGTACTGAGGCTGATTTAAAGGTGTATGAAAATGTGGACCTGTTGACAGATCTTGGCCGAGTAAAGGAATCGCTAATCCTTGATGAATCATTTGAGGCAAATGGCGGATTAACTCTGTTAAAACAGCAGGGTTTTAAAGTGATCGTACCTATGCAGATCAAGGACGAGACCAGGGGTATCATTGTTATCGGCGAAAAGATATTGAAGACAGAATTTAACACGGATGATATTGAATTTTTATACACACTCGGGAATGAAGCAGTTATCTGCCTCGAGAACGCGCGGTTATTCGAGGAGACTCTGGAGAAGCAGCGAATTGAGGAAGAGCTTGACATAGCCCGTGAAATTCAATCTCGACTGCTCCCGCAGACCTGTCCTACAGCTCCGGGCTTCGAGATTGCGGCGATGAATATTCCGAGCACACAGGTAGGAGGCGATTACTTCGATTGCATCGAACTTGCTGATAATAACGTTTGTTTGGCTATCGCCGATGTATCCGGGAAAGGTATTCCTGCATCGTTGTTAATGTCCAACTTGCAAGCCTCTCTGCAAGCAATTGTCGATGCTCATAGCAATCTCCGCGATGTAGCGTTTAAGATCAATAATCTTATCTATCAACACACGGGGCATGATCGATTCATTACCTTCTTCTTTGGGATGCTGCACATTAAGGATCGCACGTTTTCCTATGTGAATGCTGGACATAATCCTCCTCTCTGGTACAGAAGCCTTGAGAAAAGCATCAAAGAACTGGAAAAGGGGGGACTTATACTGGGTATGATGAAAAATGTACCATTTCAACAAGGTGATATCAGGCTGGTGACAGGGGATTGGATTATTATGTACACCGATGGTGTTTCAGAGGCGATGAATGAAAAGGATGAGGAATTCGGTGAAGATCGCATCAAAGAGATAATTTTAAATCATTTGGAAGCCAGTGCCGAGGAGATGAAGGAACGGATATTCAGTGCAATTAAATCGTTCACCAGGGGTGTAAATCAGAGTGACGACATCACGATGCTCATAATAAAAGTCCTCTGATACGACACGGCATCATCTTTCACGCAATAGTGTAAATCAAAGTTTATTCATAATCCCTAGGGAACTCAATGGCATCTATTTTATTGGTCGATGACGATAAGAGTATACTACTTTTCCTGACAGCGATTTTATCGAAAACTTCTCATACCGTCACCTCCGTCCTGGGGGGTGCGGAGGCATTGAAAAATTTGGAAAAAAACGAATATGATCTGATCGTATCGGATTTGCAGATGCCAGACATCGACGGATTGAAGATTTTAAAAGAGGCTAAGGAAAAATATCCAAACACCGAAGTGCTCATATTGACGGGTTACGGTAGCATCAAGACGGCGGTTAAAGCCATGAAATCCGGAGCATTCGAATATTTATCGAAACCTGTTGATATCGACGAATTCAAATTCAAAGTGGAACAGGCGCTGCAGCATCGTGAGATGCGACTGAAATTAGAGGCTAACGAAAGAGAACTGGAAGAGTATCATGCGATGCTGGAAAGGGACCTGAGATTGTCGACGCAGGTTCAGGAGAGTCTGGTACCGCAACCACTTGAGAACGATCGGATTGAAATCAGCGTCAAACATCTGCCCATGATTGGTGTGGGAGGAGATTTCGCTGATGTTTACTACGACGGGAATCGTTATGTATATCTTAATCTGATCGATGTGACCGGCCATGGGATAACTGCCGCTTTGTTAGTCAATCGTACATGCAGTGAACTCAGGAAGTTGATACGCGAACAACTCTACCCGAATGAGATCATATATAATCTTAATAATTTTATCGTGGATGTGTTTTACCGAACTGGTATGTTCCTCACGATGTTCTCGTGTATGATCGATTTAAAGGAACTGAAATGTATTTACTGCGGGGCTGCCCATCCACCCCTCCTCCTATGGAATCATCGACATAATGATATCAAGCAACTTGCTTCCCAGAACACTATCGTCGGCTACGAACAGATTGAACTTAAGGACATCCAACAAAGTGAGATCGATCTAAGAAAAGAGGATAAGCTTCTGATGTATACCGATGGGCTGACTGAGTTTGAGGAACGACAAAATATGGCTCTTGGCATAGAAGGTCTCATTAAGATCGTCGAGAAAAACATCCATGAAGAGACGAAGCATTTACCCGAAAAAATCATTCAGGAGCTGAACGGCAATAGGAAGAAGAAGATGACGGACGATATATTTATCATCGTAGCTCACCTTAAATAATCCAATCCATCATCTCTACCTGTTTTGCCGGAAAAAATATGGGAGGATTCAATGAAGGTGCTGAGAAGATTAACGCAATGGATTATCATCTTTTCAATGGCTCTGGTCATCATGGGTTCGGTTTGCAAGCGTATGCGCTATCCGATAAAAGAAGCGCGCGGGTTATGGGTGACTCGCTGGGAATGGGCTGCTCGTGATGATTCGATGAGTTCTACGGATCAGCAGGAGAGAATTAAATCGATTTTCGACCAGGCCACAGAGCTTAAGTCGAACATCATTTTCTTTCAGATACGCGGAAATGGCGATGCGTTCTATCGATCGAATTTCGAACCCTGGTCAGACGTACTGACTGGCAAGTTAGGAAAGGATCCGGGGTGGGATCCTTTAGCCTTTGCGATCGATGAAGCACATAAGCGCGGTCTCGAACTTCACGCGTGGTTCAATACATTTCCGGCCTGGAGGGGAACGGTTCCTCCACTGCATACGCAACCGGAACATGTATACAACGCACATCCGGAATGGCTCGTTTGTGATAATGAGGGTGTACCGATGAAACTCTCAGGCCATTATGTAAGCCTTAGTCCAGGCATACCAGCCGTGCGCGATTATCTAATCGATGTCGCGATGGACATTATCACCCATTATGATATCGATGGATTTCATTTCGATTACATTCGATATCCTGAGGAAGCGAATACTCTGGGCTATTCACATGATCCTGTCAGCGTAAACCTTTTCAATTCAGCCTCAGGAAATCCCGAGCGTTTAAACTGGGAGGATTGGCAACGCGAAAATATTAATATATTCGTTCGGACATTTTATGATGAGGCGACTGTAGCTAAACCCTGGTTAAAAATATCTGCTGCAGTCATCGGGAAATACAACTACAGTAGCTGGAATGGTTATCATGTGGTGTTCCAGGATGCAATGCAGTGGATTGAAGAAGGGAAGATGGACTTTATCGTTCCGATGATTTATTGGCAGACCGATCATGAGACAGCACCGTTCGTAAAAATCGCCAGGGACTGGCTGACTCATTATCGTTACGATCGATATATATTTCCTGGCATGATGATCAACTCGCTCGGTTCAGAAAACTGGCCGGCAGACGAAGTGGTAAAACAAATAGAGATATGCCGTAAATATGGTAATGGTATGGTATTCTTTAGCTACAGCGGTCTTTCCCGAGCGATAGAGGCCATTGAGGTTAATGAAGGACAGATCTATCCCTCGAATATTCCTCCGATGAGCTGGAAAGATGATAAACCACCGATGGATCCAAAGAATTTGCGCGCCCAATTTCTGGCGAACGGAGCGATAAAGCTTCTGTGGACTAATTCAAATCATTATCATGACTCAGGCGATGTCGTTCGTTTCAATGTCTACCGTACGACCGGGGAAGTCATCGATTTCAATGATGCACGGAATCTACTCCATGTAACCGCCAATTCAGATACGATATATTACGATATTACATGTGAATACGGTAATCGATATGTCTACGCGGTGACGGCACTTGATAGAGTCGGCAACGAGAGCCCCCCATCTAATGTGCTGGAAATTGATCTACCTCTCCTGGTTATGTCAGCCGGTGAGGCAATATCCAGTACAGAATGATTTCTTCTGTACCCGGTCGCTCACTTGTTAATCTGATCGTGCGACAACGTATCAATAAACTTTATCGCCATTTCAATGGATATGAAATGGCGATATTTACATGTATTAAGGTCGTCTGATGTACACATCATCGCAGCTGATGAGCCATCACGCATGAGAACAACGTTCGATTGCCATCATTGGCATGCAATATATGGTGCAATAAAGAGAAGGATAATCCATGAACACATCACTAAAACGTAAGCATCTCGTAAGAGATTATTTCGCGATTACTATCGGGGCATTTATCATGGCCTTTGGCATCGGTGTCTTCCTCGTCGACGCCAGGGTGGTGCCCGGTGGTGTGAGCGGACTGGCGATGGTAGGGCATTACTTATCGAATGATAAAATACCGGTCGGCTTGTTGATATGGATATTTAACATCCCGCTTTACATTTGGGGATTAAAGGAGTTAGGCGGAAGTTTTGGCGTGAGAACGTTTGCAGGATTTACGCTGAATTCGTTTTTTATCGATCTGCTGCGTGGTCAAATCCCGGGCATGCGATTCATAGCGATTCAAAATTCGTCCGCAGTAAAGGATTTGGTGGAACATGATTTTATTTTATCCGTTGTTTTTGGAGCAGTGCTCCTGGGTGTCGGGCTCGGCATTATCTTTAAATTTCGGGGATCGACGGGTGGATCCGATATAGTTGCCGCTATCCTCCGGAAACGGTACGGATGGAAACCTGGAATGGCGATCATGTTGATCGATTTCTTCGTAATTCTTACCGCCGGTTTTGTTATCCACTTTAAAGGTTTAGCGACAAGCAAACCAGCGTTAACGTTGACTCTATATGCATTTATCTTACTGTTTGTTTCGTCGCGTCTGATCGATGTGATCATCGAGGGAATGGATTATGCAAAAGCCGCCATCATTGTGTCCCCCAAATATAGTGAGATAGCCGAAGTTGTACTAAAAGAGATGAGTCGCGGCGCGACGTCGTTGTACGGTAGAGGATTGTACACCGATACCAAACGCGAGATTTTGTACACCGTGATCACACGCCGCGAAACAACGCTGCTAATCGATCTGGTCAAGGAGATCGATCCAAAGGCGTTTATCGTGATCAACAATGTGCACGAGGTGCTCGGAGAAGGTTTCCGCAGACGGATATAATGGGTGAATCATCATTCGCCCCCCCCCCCCAAAAAAAAAGGGCGAATAATGATTCGCCCTTATTGGTAGTTATCGTAACGTTTACTTATTAAAGTGGAAGACACCGGCTATGATAAAGCGCAGATAATTTTCTGAGTACTCGTATGTTTCATCCCAGCCTTCAAATTCGTAGCTGTACTGATTATATTCGATACCAAGATCCAGGTTGATATTTCCCATGATGATACCGACACCGGCAGTAAGGTTGTAGCCTGTGATTTGATCGCCCTGATCATCTTTGTATAACGATGGGGTAGTGGCAAAACCGAGACGAAGCGGAATAATATTATCACCGCTCATCATCAGATATTCGGCACCGACGCGTAATTGATTGATATCTTCCCAGCCTAATGTGTCTGGTTCGCTATCTTCGTACGTGATCTCGGATTCCGAAAAACTTCGCATCTCATAGTCCGCGGCCAGAGTTAAATTCTCAGTTGCCAGATAGGATACACCGAATCCCAATATATTTGGCATCGAAATTTCAGCCGAGAAATCCCTTCCTTCATATTCTTCTTTTAAGTCGAAACCCGTCTTGAACACAGCACCTAAACGGAATTTATCGTAATCGAACAGAGCGCCGACGTTGAAGTTGGTAGCAGAATAGCTGTATTCATAGCTTTCATCATCCCATTCACCGGTGAGATCCTCAGACGTATATTCGGTCTTTCCGGTATAAATATTAAACGAGGCACCTAAAGAAAATGTGGGGGAGAGCTGAACTCCGATCGCCGGTGTGATCGCATAGATACCACCTGTTCTCTCGTCAGTATAATCCTCTCCGTCATATTTATAGTATAAATCCATGATCTGCTGATATGCAACACCAGCTACCAGGTTTCTTGCGCCTATATTAAGAGGCACTGCACCACTGATAAAGTTCAGGTTGGCATGCGAACTCTTATAGGGTTCTTCGTCAAATTCATCAATATCTGAAGAGACACCGTAGTTCGTTATCATACCGACCACAGAAGCTTCGGGTGTTTCCAGTTTTGCCAATCCTGCAGGGTTCCATGACATGGCGGTTGCATCATCGGCCAATCCGATAAAAGCACCACCCATACCACGTGCTCTTGCTCCGGCGCCGATGAAGTTGAAATCAGCTTCCTGAGCATAAGATAAATCTACGATTAAAAGTGTTAATATTATTACAAAAATGAATTTCAATTTCATTAGTATTCCTCCTTAAATTAGGAATTAATTGTTAGTATAGCATGATGCAAAAGGAGTTAGATAATACAGAATATATAATGAACCTGTAACCTCCTTTCTGATTAGTTAGTTTTATTATTTAGTCACAAATTTATTGCCGACTTCATACATGCTGGCATTGGTACTGATCACTGTGCCGACCGAATAGTTTGAATAGACCTGGGTCAACTTGATCTCGCCCAGTTCTGTTGTCTGCTTTCCCAAAACTTTCTTGGTTATCGGATGGACCACGTCCTCACCTTCGGAGTAAATAATGCATTTCATTCCTTTCTTTATCCCTTTGCCGGAACCGATATCCAATGTCAGGTCCGATCCGGCTACACCGATCACATAACCTTCAAGCAGAGGCAGGTCATTCGATATTTTTTGAGCCAGGCTTTGAATGGCAGATTTCAACTGGGCAATCGTAAGTCCATCACTCAACTCATCCTGTGCTGTGATAATCTGGGCTGTTTCGGTATCGATAAGTCGGGCATCGATCGCTAGATTACTTCCTGCACGAGTCACGTTGCCGAGCACAATCGCATCCACTCCGATCCCCTTACCGATCTCGGCTGCAGTAGATGCATCGAGCACGCCGCTCATGCCCAGAGATTGTTCGGCCAGAATTTTTTCGAGCTGTGTCCTCTCGACAAGCTTGAAGCGATTGGTGTTATAAAACGTTGTCATCATCTGCTCGACGATGTTGATTTCTCCGATATCGACACCCAGTCCACTGGTCTGAAACGGCAAGACGGCTAATCCCATACGTTCACCGACCAGTTTAACGCTTGTCGGCGTAATGACGACTTGCGGTTTCGTGGGTACGGGTTCAGGTTGAGGTGTTTTTTCCTCTCGAATCGGTGTATCTTCAATAGGCTGCTCGATCTTGGGTTTCATCGGAGGCACAGGTGTACCGCCGGTTAACTTTTGCAGATATTCCATCGCTCGCGCGGAATAGGATTGTCGAAGAGAGAGTTGTAGCTGCTGCTGTGCCTTGTCAAATTCTTTCAACTCAAAGAAACAGATACCGATCTCCCGGTGAGGGTAATACTCGATGAAGTGCATGCCATAGGTGCGGATCTTATTTGTGTCGTCTGCTTTAACATTGAGTGCTTGTCTAAATTTTACGATGGCTGCTGCCCATCTCCCTTGATCCATCAATTTTATGCCGTCTTCATAGTCGTTATACCATTTGCCGCCGGCATACAATTGCGAATAAAGTAATAAGAGGACGAGAAGAGTGTAGAAGTAAATAAACATCCTGCTATTTTTCATATTTACTCTCTTTCAATTAAAATTTCACATATCAACTGGGGTTAATATATCAACATTTGTAAAAAAAGTCAAGGAGTTTTTGTGACCTGGCGCACACGCTACTCGCTGTCGAACTTTATCAGGGAATCGACCCGATAGTCACTCAATTTTTCCACACCTTTCAGGAAACTGAGTTCGATCAGAAATATCAGTCCTGCTACTCTACCTCCGAGTTTTTCGATCAGACGAGCAGCCGCAGCCATGGTTCCGCCGGTCGCTAACAGGTCGTCCACAATCAAGACACGTTGCGATTGGGTGATCGCATCTTTATGTATTTCTATAGTATCGCAACCGTATTCTAATGCATATTCTTCTTTTACAGTCTCAGCGGGTAATTTCCCTGGTTTTCGAATGGGAACCAGAGGCTTACCCCATTTATAGGCGAGCGCAGATGCAAATATGAAACCCCGGGCTTCTATTCCAACGATCACATCAACGTCATCCGGATTGTACAGGCTCGCCATTCGATCGATCGCATCTTTAAATGACGATCCTCGTTTTAACAGGGTGGTAATGTCTTTAAACCCGATGCCCTTTTTGGGGAAATCCTGCACATTACGAATTAAATGTTTCATATCTTGCATAGGATACTCCTTGATTTAGGATGGTTACGCTTTGAATGCACTGAAACCAGGACGTACGAAAAACATATTTTTTCATATCGAATGTCCGATCGTCTTGACTCGCTTTCTGCTTTGGTCGTAATGCATCGTTTTATAATCTGATGACCGATTTCAAAAATTCTGAATCACCCCATGAATCGCCTTAAATCATCGTAGGCCTTATTTATTACAATAACAGCAAATGATAAAATAAGCGTAAAAATTTATAAAATAATAAGTGAATACCAATCTTCTTAAGCACCCTGTGTAAGTCAGTCGATGATCTACGTATGCGTCACTGCATGATCATCTTCCATTTTCACTCACAGTGGTGCTCGTGGTTTAAATTCCCGGTCGAAGCTTATGGCTGTAGCCGATGCATCAACCGCGGGAACGGTATGGTCTCGCGTATGTGTTGAAGACCGCAAATCCATGCGACCGACCGCTCGATACCCAGTCCGAAGCCTGCGTGGGGTACGGAACCGTATTTTCGTATATCGAGATACCAGTCGAACGCCTCTACCGGAAGATTATGCTTTTTGATTTTGTCCAACAAGACCGCATAATCATCTTCACGCTGACCGCCTCCGATGATTTCACCGTATCCTTCGGGGGCCAGTACGTCCACGCATAGTGCTTTGGAAGCATCCTCGGGATCGTTTTTCATATAGAATGCCTTAACATCGGCCGGATAACGATGGACCATGACCGGACGATCGAACGCAGCGGAGATGATCGTTTCATCACCGCCTCCGAAATCATTACCGTATTCGAATGCCTGTCCCTCAGCCGATTTCTTCAATATGTCCACGGCTTCATCATAACTTATTCGTGGGAAGGGTCTTTTTACGTTCTGTAATTTACTGATGTCCCGTTCGAGCAATTTCAGCTCGGCCTCGCGATTTTTCAAGGTGCGCTGAACGATGTACTCCAGGAATTCCTCGGCGATGTCCATATCGCCGTTGAGGTCACAAAAGGCCATCTCTGGTTCGATCATCCAGAACTCGGTCAGATGACGTCTGGTTTTCGATTTCTCTGCCCTGAACGTCGGTCCGAAACAATAAACTTTTCCAAACGCCATGGCTGCGGCTTCCATATACAATTGACCGCTTTGAGTCAGATACGCCTTGGAACCAAAATAATCGGTTTCGAATAGTGTTGTCGTCCCCTCGCATGCAGCCGGAGTGAAGATGGGTGCATCGATCAGTGTGAAACCGTTATTATCGAAGTAGCTGCGGCAGGCAGAGATGATCTCATGTCTGATATTGAGTATGGCATGTTGCAACGACGATCGGAGCCATAGATGACGATGATCCATCAGGAATGGGGTACCGTGCTCTTTGGGAGAAATCGGATACTCTTCGGCGATGTGGACGATCTCCAAATCGTTTACTTGTATTTCGTAGCCGATGGGGGAGCGGACATCCTTTACCACCAGTCCCGTAATCTTCAAAGAAGATTCCTGTGTTAATAGATCACAACGGTTGAATATTTCGTCTCCCACATCATTCCTGGACACTATCGCCTGAATTACGTTCGTCCCATCACGCAGAAGGATAAATCTCAATTTACCACTCGAACGCATGTTGTAAAGCCAGCCACTCAGTGTAACCACCTGTCCTTCGTATTTCTCAATCTCTCTGATATAGGTCGTATTTCTCATGCAATGACTCCTTAGAACTTAATATTTAATTATGTACTGTCGATTAATCGCTTGACACGGTGGAATCAGGCAGCAGGATAAGCGCGGTAGCGAGATGACTTATCCATTCAGTGAATGCCCATTCTCTTGTACCGTCTCTGTAAAAGCTACTTTAATCGCCTTATGTCCAAAGCATTCTGTCGCTGTGTCTCTGATACCAGCTTATCCTAATTTTTCTTCTTTTGGTTCACGCATCATCAGATCGTAAAGTGCATCGCGAGCATTTTTATCCTCGAACAGAATTTGATAGACCTGATCGGTGATCGGCATTTCGATGTTGTATTTTTTGCTCAGTTCACGTGCGGACCTCGTCGTCTTGACCCCCTCGGCTACCATCGTCATCTGGCTTAAGATCTCCGTCAGCTTGTTCCCTTTGCCGATTTGCTCCCCAACATAGCGATTCCGGCTATGTTTGCTCATGCATGTGACTATCAGATCCCCCATGCCTGAAAGTCCGGCAAATGTATCGGGCTTCGCTCCCATAGCAGTCCCCAGTCGTGCCATTTCGACGAGACCTCTTGGCTGTAAAGCTGCTTTCGTGTTATCACCGAATCCAGCCCCGTCGCAGATGCCGGCGGCAATCGCAACGACGTTCTTGAGCGCGCCACCCAACTCCACACCAAGTATGTCGATATTGGTGTAGACCCGAAACGTCGAATTCATGAACGATTCCTGAATGAATTTCGCCGTGGATAGATTCGTCGAGGCAGCGACGATGGCCGTGGGTATAAACCGGCTCACCTCTTCTGCGTGACTCGGCCCTGAAAGGGTGACGATGCGGTCATCGATCAGCCATGGGATGCAGTCCTTTAAGACTTCGGACATGCGCATTAACGATTCGTTCTCTATGCCTTTAGCCACGTTGACAAAAACCATATCCTCACGATCGCGAACCATCGCTATCTTGCCCGCAACCTCTCGCACTACATGGGATGGTACCGCTATGACCAGGATATGTTTGTTACGAGAGGCCTCGCCAAGATCGTTGGTAATCCGAAGAGCCGGAGGTAACGTGATGCCAGGCAGGAATTCGGCATTTTCGCGTTGCCTTTTCAAACGTTCTGCAGCGTCCGCTCGAAACTCCCACATCGTCACCTGGTGGCCATTTTTAATCAATAATATGGCGAGCGCAGTACCCCAACTTCCGGCACCGATCACTCCGATGTTATATTTATCAGACATCAATCTTTAAATCCTTTACAAGTTCTAGCGAGCCCTTTAAAATACATCGTCAAAACATCGTATCTCACTACAGCGCAATCTGTTTTTAAAAATGCGGACTAAATAATGTTATTTGAATTCCCTCTTATTACATTGCATTCGAGTGCAACACTATGTTGAAAATTACACCGTACGTTTGGAATTATCTGTCTCCAGTCTCAGCTGCTTCTTATAGCTATTTTTTAATTCGGTAAAAAAATCGATCGCTAAATCCTGACTATAGTCGGGATATGTCCATGCTCCGGGTGTCAACTTGCCGTTGATGAATCGCATATGAACATCACCATATATTCTCTTTCCCAGATATATTCGATGGCTAAAATCTTTGGTAGTAGCCAATACGACTTTAGCGGCATTGATATAACCAGGATCGATATTGATGATGCGCCGTTTGTTGACTGCTAATTTGTCCTCTAAATCGTTTGTGAAGAGCTTGAGATCGATCAATTCCTCTGGCTGAATGAGTGTTTCGAACGATAGAAATTGCTTTCTTAGATTACAACCCATCTCCTCGGCATAGTAATTCGTGAAAATGAATTCGAAGATCGGTGATTGATGATCGATATCACCACAGCGATCTGTCAATATCTGTAGTGCATGGTTCTTAATATTATCTTCGGAGAATGTAATGGCCACGAATAACTTAACTGGATCCGGTGCTCTTAATGCGCCCATATCGATACGGTATTAAAATTATTTCATAGTTATATCCGTACTAATTTACAAGAATTAATCAAAATGTCAAGTTAAAAAAAATTAAATGTTATGCTACTTTTTTTCTTGACTTTAAATTAAATTTTATTATATTACTAACTCGCCGCCGAGGTGGTGAAATTGGTAGACGCACTGGACTCAAAATCCAGCGTTCGCAAGAACATGCGGGTTCGATTCCCGCCCTCGGCACATTGATTATCAGGCTTGAACTATCTAATTGTGGTTTAAGCCTTTTTAATTGATGGCTGTTCAACGGGATATGGGACATCGTCGCTAATTCTTGCTTGTACATGTCCTTTGGCGGCTATTACCGTCCCACCTGACGCGTGGAATGGTAAAATATTAACTTGTTTACTCGCTCTTATCCCTATCCATGACTATGAATCATAAACCATCTACACAAAGCGAAGATCGCCGTAATCCTAAAAAGACCGTCTGGATCTTCGCCATTGCTTCCTTTCTGAACGATTTCGGTTCCGATATAATTTACCCCGTATGGCCGATCTTCTTGACTACGGTGCTTGGGGCTAATATGGCCATCGTTGGTCTGATCGATGGAATTGGCGATGCCGTGGTCTCGATAATGAAGGCCGTATCAGGGTATTGGTCTGATCGAATTGCAAAACGAAAAGTATTTATCTGGAGCGGATATATATTCGGTGCTGTGTCCAGAATCGGTTACGCATTATCTACCACCTGGCACCATATTATACCCTTTCGCATCCTCGACCGATCGGGAAAAATCCGCAGCGCTCCTCGTGATGCGATGATAGCCGATGTGTCGACTCAAAGTAACCGAGCACTGCATTTCGGTGTGATCCGAATGATGGATAACCTCGGCGCCGTGTTCGGGATTATCACCTGTATCCTGCTGATCGATACGCTCGGATATCGAAAATTATTTATGTTCGCCGCCATCCCCTCGGTCATTGGGGCGATCATTATCATGATGTACATAAAGGAACACAACGAGACGGATAATCGACTGTTTAAAGGATTTACATTCAAGGATCTGGACGCGAATTTTAAATTATTCACTGTCTCCAGCGCCCTTTTTGCCCTGGGTGCGTTCAGCTATTCCTTTTTACTGATCTATGCTAAGAAATATGTATCTTCGGTTCAATTTATACCGATTTTCTATCTGATATTCACGGCGGTCGCTTCCATCTCCTCCATTCCCATGGGGAAATTGGCGGATATGATGGGACGAAAATTCGTTCTGTTCATTTCGTTTGCTTGTTGGGCTTTAGTTAGTATAATTATCATCTTCTTCGATTCGTTAGCGGCCATGATCATGATGTTTGTCTGTTACGGACTGCATAAAGGAGCCCTGGAACCCGTGCAGAAGGCATTCGTGGCCGAGTTGTCACAAGACCGCTATCGGGCAAGCAGCATGGGTACGTTTCAAATGATCATCGGCCTATGTGCCCTGCCGTCATCTTTGATCGCCGGTATCCTGTGGGAAGGTATGAGTAAATATGCGCCATTCTATTTTTCACTTATCCTAACCGCTCTCTCAATCGGCTTACTGTTGTTAGTAAAAGAAAAACAGTTAGCGGAACACTCCAGGCAGAGTTCAGAGAGATGAAAAACGTCAATATTATTTTACCATTGCAAATGTCAAGTAAATTTTATAATTTCCAGTAAATTTAGTCTATATTGAACAGCAGTTTTTCAAGGTCAATTCGATGAAAAAACTAGTCGTGATAATGTTCATTTTAGTGAGCATCAGTAGTTGTAACTGGCAGTCAGAGGATAAAACGTCTATGGAACAATTTTCAACCCCCATCTCTTACGAAGAAGCTGATTTACGCGCTTGTGAAATTTTGAAGCAAATGACTCTCAATGAGAAGATCCAACTCGTCGGAGGGCATGATTTGTTTTTTATCAAAGGATATCCGCAATATGGAATCGAACAGTTCTATCTTTCCGATGCGACTCAGGGTGTTCACCTGAGAAAAGACCTGGACAGTCTGCTGGAGAAGTCCACAGCCTTCCCATGTCCTATCGCTCTTACAGCGACGTGGAACACGGACCTTGCAAGGGACTACGCACGAAGCATCGGTGAAGAGTGTCGGGCAGGAAATATTGCGGTGCTGTTAGGTCCCGGGATCAACATCTATCGGATCTCACAAAACGGCAGGAATTTTGAATATTTCGGTGAGGATCCCTATCTTGCGTCACGAATGGTGGAAAATTACGTCAGTGCGCTGCAAAACACAGGGACTATCGCCACGCTTAAACATTTCGTCTGCAATAATACCGATTTCCGCAGACGAGTTTCCAATTCCATCGTGGATGAGAGGACGCTGCATGAAATCTATCTGCCCGCCTTCAAGGCCGGGATCGACGCGGGAGCGATGGCGGTGATGACATCGTACAACCAGTTGAACGGAGAATGGTCAGCCCAGAATCCCTATCTGATCAAAGAGATTTTACGCAAAGATCTTGGTTTTCGATGGCTGGTCATGTCGGATTGGTGGTCCACGTTCGATCCGGTGAAGTCGATTAAATCCGGACTGGATCTGGAGATGCCGGGTGAAGCTATCGAGAGAATCCCTGCCCTGGGAAAACTGGGCGACGTCTATGTCAAGTCGAACGCACAACAATTGATTGACGATGGCAAGGTGGAACCTGGCGACATCGATCGCATGGCCAGGAGCATCATCAGGACGTGCATTGCAATGGGGCTGTATGAAAGACCTGTAAAGGATGACTCCTATCTCGACAACTATCCTCAGCATGCCGAAGTAGCCCTGCAGACTGCCAGGGAGTCGATGGTATTATTAAAGAACAGCGGAGGAATTCTGCCTGTATCACCGGAGTCGAATAAAAAGATCCTGCTAACGGGTGAGTATGTTACCAGACTTGCAGCCGGCGGAGGCTCCGCGGCAGTGGAGGGATATGATCATGTCATGATGCTTGATGCCTTGAAAGAGATATATAAGGATAATTTGATCTATGCCGAAGATCCGACGGATGAGCAGATAGCGACTGCAGATATTGTATTATTGAGTATCGGCACCGACGATCACGAAGGATGGGATATGCCGTTCGAATTTCCGGATTCGGTGGATCGTAAAATTTTTCACTATGCCCAATTAAACGAAAATATTGTAGTCCTCATCAACTCCGGAGGTGGTCGGCGGATGACCCAATGGAACGACCAGGTTGCGGCGATCCTTTACTGTTGGTATCCGGGCCAGAACGGAAATAAAGCGCTTGCGGAAATTATTTCCGGTGCAACCAATCCGTCAGGGAAACTACCGATCACGATCGAAAAACAATTTCAGGATTCTCCGGGTTATCGCTATATCCCCGACGGAGAAGAACTGTACACGGGGGATGAGGAGGATTGGGATTTATGGCATCCGATCATTGATATTCATTATGACGAAGGGATCTTCGTCGGATATCGCTGGTATGAGAAGAAAAACATCGAGCCGCTGTACCATTTTGGCCACGGATTATCGTACACAACGTTCGCGTATGAGGAGCTTGAAGTCGCCCGTGATAATTTTATATACAGAGTCAGGATTAAGGTCAAGAATACGGGAAAGCTGTACGGCAAAGAGATCGTCCAATTGTACGTAAGCGACATGGAGAGCTCAGTCGCCAGACCCGTGAAAGAGCTGAAAGGATTTTCAAAGGTCGATCTCGAACCGGGTGAAAGCAGATGGGTTGAATTTACTCTGCAACGCGATGATTTTGCGTTCTGGGATACGCAAACACACGGATGGAAAGTTGAACCCGGTGAATTTC
Source organism: Candidatus Zhuqueibacterota bacterium (assembly GCA_016926625.1). Lineage (GTDB taxonomy): Bacteria > Zhuqueibacterota > Zhuqueibacteria > Thermofontimicrobiales > Thiofontviventaceae > Thiofontadaptatus. The sequence goes on along the minus strand of JAFGOE010000004.1, from coordinate 1,417 downwards.
GCATTAAAGTGGGATCATCATCCCGTGATATCCGCGCGGAAACATCAATTTATTGGGAGTAAATGCACCTCACCGGGTCTAATAGAATCATCAGGATGGATGGAGCTGCATAAAAATACATGCCAAGAGCGAACGGGCTGCCTGTTATCGCGAATGATCGGGATTAATACATCAACTTGAAAACAATTTCATACGGTCCCTATTTATTTTCATGGAAAACATCCGCCGAGAAAATTTTGATGACAGTATCTTCATCCTGCCAGGCGTCGTTAGGCAACCCGGCTTTGCGGCATGTATGTTCCAGGAACGTTTCTCTGTCCCAATCATATTCAGTCGCTACCTGTGGGAGTAATAAGCCGCTATAGCGTTCTTTTTCGATTAAAATGCCGTGTTTACCCACTTCGATCTCGGAGACATCATCGATCTCATGCAGCGGTGTGAGGACAGATATTTCTATTTCCAGTTGATCGACTTCCTCCTTCTGTACCGGATTGAATCGAGGATCCCGTAAAGCTGCGGCCTGAGCCATCTCCTGTATTGTGAGAGCGAGTGGTTTAACAGGAAATATGTAACCAATACAACCGCGCAGCACCCCTTGTTTAGTCAACGTCACAAAGGCACCACGATATTCTTTCATGACAGGTGAGGTAAACTGTATCTCCGGTGGCTTTTTCTTGTTGACCGCGTTTTCAACGGCCTGTCTCGCGATGACGAGTAACTCTGTCTTCTCGTTTTCGGTTAAACCGAGGTCGATACCGACGTCCTCTTTTTCAGCCTTTTTCGCCTCATCTGATTTATAGAGCAGGATAGCGGCGTAACCGACGATATAGCCATTACGATTCCCGGTTACATCGCCTGAATTGGTTCGCGAAATTAATTTCGATTCATTTGCTCCGAGATTCATGGCCACCATTTCTGCGATAACGATCGGTCCTGCACCACAAGCCTGAAACGTATGTTCAGCAAATCCCTGACAAAGCTGTTCCGGCTCCATGGCCAATATCTTTCCGATGGTGCGATCGTTCATCTGCTCGCACTCCTTGTACGAGTATCCGTGATAAAGATCGGTGCTTACTACCAGGAGTACGTTTTTGCCCTTTACCGCATGGGTAATCGCTGCAGCCAATTGCTTACAATTCTCCATTGAATAGTCCCAGATCGAAATCGGAACGATCTTCAGGTCTGGTACAGTTAATTGCAGAAACGGTAATTGTATCTCTAATGAATGTTCTTCCCGATGTCCTTCGTATGAATCTTTGATAGACTGATCGAAGTCGATGATAGCCTGGGCGATCTCTTTCTGTATCGGAACGACCCCGAGGGGCGTTTCATATCCGTCTCCGTTGTACACGGAGGCTCCTTTAAATGCTTCTCTATGACTGGGTGCCATGATAATGACGGCGTCGTAGTGTGATCC
>JAFGOE010000131.1 GCA_016926625.1 Candidatus Zhuqueibacterota bacterium | reverse complement strand
TTTCATTTTTCAACCCTTTCTAATTTCACACACATTAAAAGTCCTAATGAAAATAATATTCCATTAACCAAACGTCAAGACTTACCCGGAGGTATTTCCCCAAAAAAATGTGTGCTAATTGTGTGCTAAAATGCGAGTAAAACAGAGTAAATGTGTGCATATGACAAAAGAGAAAGGGCTTCCTCGGAAGCCCTTTGGATATTGTTACAAAGCTTTATCTCGTGGGCGATACTGGAATTGAACCAGTGACCTCTGGTATGTGAGACCAGCACTCTAACCAACTGAGCTAATCGCCCGGAGTATATGCATGCTCATAGTGAGGGCTCATTGTAAGGGCTGCTGTAAGGGCTATAAGGGCGAATAAGGGCGAATAATTATTCGCCCTTATTATCCTCTATGCACGATATATAAATAATATACTCAATCCTAAGCAGAAAGTCAATAAAAATCTACGCCGATCTGCGTATACGCTTGTACCACACGTTCATCGACTCGATTCGGCCGGCGATCTGGGTGTTGTTCACCAATGTTCCTCCGTAGAGGTAGCCGAGCTTGGAGAAGGTGATGTTCATACCAGCACTCTGAGCCCGGGCGATCGTATGCAGTGTGTAATACCCCTGATCCCTCAGCTCCTGCTCCATTCGCATCAGGATCGCACTCGCCAATCCCTGTCCACGCCTCTTCGGTAGCGTCGCGAAATCAGTCATTTCTGCATTCAAACCCTCCTCATCCTTCTCGGATGAGGCAGTCGCTATCAGCGCACCGTTCTCGTAGATACCATAATAATCAATATTCGTATCCATCGTGCGTTTGATATAATCCGGGTTGTAAATGGGAAACGGATACGAGTCGAATATGACCTTGTATAGTTCCACCAGATCGCCTACATTTTCATGATCCAATTTGAGTATATGCTTGAGCGCACGCGATCTTTTACCAGCAAGCTCATTGAATTTACCTCTCGCGAGTTCCAGGTTCTTCTTGATCCTCTCATTTCGCTTCTCAGGTACTATTCCGCGTGACTCGTCCCTGAAGCGAGAATAAAAATAGACGGACATTTCCCCTCCATAGTAGTCGGGGATCATCGCTTCCTCGATATATCCATGACTTTTGAAGACGTCTATCCCCCATTCCGGGACCTTACAGAAGATCTTGCCGTAATCGTATTGATCCGCGAGAGCGTTCAGTTTTCCGACGATGCTATTCTTGTCTTCCTTAAAAAGCTTCATGAGGTAGACACGGTCGCTGTGTTTACCGTGCTGTATAAGAGAAACACCTAATTTTTCAAGTTTGTCGTTCATGATCTTCCTTTGTTTATTTTAAAAAAAATAGGTAACCACAGAGAGCACAGAGGGCACAGAGCCCTGCCCAACATCACCCAACATATTTATTTTTACCCATTAAAATTGGGGTAGATTTGGGTGGGGCTCTGTGTTCTCAGTGTCCTCTGTGGTTAGTCGCTTTTAAACGGATAATCGCTTTTATTTACAGACGAATTCAGAATGACCGTACTGAGCACAAAGACACCCAGCGATGTCAGGATACCGAACAAAGTGGGATCGAGGTCGTATGGTAAATAGACGTTGGTAGCTATTAGGGTCAGAGTCAGGCTGCCGCCGGCGATCATGCTGGCGAATGCAGCCGTGGGATGACTCTTCTTATAGTAATACCCGGCTATCGTCGGTACCAAAAGGCCTGATACCATAAACGCGTAGGCATATAAGATGATATCCAACACCATAGTAAAACGAGTCGCTAATAATAAAGCCAACAATCCGACAATGAGAGTCACTACCTGCGATAGGATCATATTTTTTCTGGCGGTCAGCCTCCCCCCTGTCATGGGCTGAATGATATCCTGCACCCAGTTTGCCGAAGAGGCGATGAGGCAGGAATCCGCTGTCGACATGATCGCTGAAAAGTAGGCTGCCAACACGACCCCCGTCACTCCGATCGGTAACGCATCGCGTAGCAACATCGGCATGGCCATCTCCGCTTCTGCTGCCGGGAATACCACCCGAGCCATCTGGCCCAGCACAACTCCGATGAATGCCATCAATGGATACTCCAATAATCCGGCGATAAAGAATGCCTTCTTCGCATCTTTAACCGTTGGTGATGCATAGATCCGCTGATAAAGCGTCATCGCAATGAACCAAATCGGAATGATCGTTACGAACCAATTAACAATCTGTGTCCATTTCACATTAGTCAATGTAAAAAATTCGCCAGGCAAAGCCGCCCGCATGGCCGTCCACCCACCGACCTCGATGTAACACGCAGGAATGCCGATGAAAAGGAGTCCTGTGAAAAGCACAATCCATTGCACTGTATCCGTATAAATAACTGCTTTCAGACCACCGAGTACCGTATAGATCATGATCACCCCCGCCATGATATACAGTGCGAACGTGAGCGGATCAATCCAGGTGAAATGAGCGAACACACTGCCTGCCGCCAGCTTGGCGCCAGCTAAAATCTGCGCACTTGTGAAACCGAGGTAACCGATCCCGGAGATAATAGACGCTGCCAGCGCCACCTTTTTATTGTATCGATGCTTCAAGAATTCGGGATAGGTCAGGAATTTATGCTCCCTGTCGAGCCGCTTTAACCGGGGCACAATAGTCACAGCCGCCATCCACGCTCCTACCAGTCCTGTGAACAACAACCAGCTTCCCGAAAGCCCCATCAAAAACCCCAGTCCACCCAATCCGATAGAAAATCCACCCCCCACATCGGTCGCGACTATCGAGAGTCCGATATGATACGATGATATCTTTCGCCCACCGACGTAATAGTCTTCCTTGCTCTTATTCTTCCGATAAAAATAGAATCCGATACCTAAAATAATGATGAAATAAATACCAAAGATCGTCAGATCGATCCAGTTCATTCATCTCTCCCATTATCGCCATTTCGTCTCGCTATTCGTTCCAGACTTCTCGGAACCAGGGATATTCGTTCATCAGCATCTGATAAAAGACTCGCTATGCCAGTCGCTTCGTATTCCTGAGCCTCATCCAGTTTCAGTTGTAACGTGCAATCCTCACAATTCCGGTCGCAGAATATAGGCTCATACGAATCAGGCTCTTTATAAGCCGTGATCACACCTTCGTAATTTCTTAAAATGACTTTATTCGTCGACCAGGAAATCAGGTAATTCGGCATCACGGGTATCTTGCCTCCCCCGCCAGGGGCGTCTATCACATACGTGGGAACGGCAAAGCCACTCGTATGTCCGATCAGCTGTTCGATAATTTCTATCCCCTTGCCCACCGGTGTCCTGAAATGCGATAGCCCTTCAGATAGATCGCACTGATACAAATAGTATGGCCGTACACGATTCTGCACCAGCTTATGCACTAATTTTTTGATGATACGGGGACAGTCGTTTACGCCGGCAAGTAAAACCGATTGGTTACCGAGCGGAAATCCTGCATCAGCGAGTTTTGCCAGTGCTACCCGGGCCGATTCAGTGACCTCACGGGGATGGTTAAAATGTGTATTTATCCATAAGGGTTGATGCTGCTTCAACATGTCGACGATGTCATCTGTCACACGATACGGTAGTACTACCGGTGTACGCGTACCGATGCGCACGACTTCGACATGGCCGATCGACTGCAATTCGCCCAAAATCCAGTCGAGGTAGCCGTCCGACAACATAAACGGATCCCCTCCGGATAACAACACATCCCGCACCTGCGGCGTCTTCCTGATGTAATCGATGCCCTTCAATAATGTCTGCTTGTCCGGAATGAAATCCTTATCGCCCACCTTTCGCTTTCTCGTACAGTGGCGACAGTACATCGCACATACATTGCTGACATGAAAAAGTACCCGATCCGGATATCGATGGGTTATAAACGGTGCTGGACTGTCTTTATCTTCGGCCAACGGATCTTCCATCTCCCACTCCTGCATGATCAACTCAGATGGCGACGGGAAAGATTGTTTGAAGATCGGATCATTTTTATAATCCTCCTTGTCAATCAGTGATAAGTAATACGGCGTTATCGACAGCGGAAACCGTTGCACTGTCTTTTCCAATTCGACCCTCTCTTCTTGCTCAAACTGAATCCCACTGATCTGCTCGAAATCTTGAATCGACTTAATAATATGTTTTCGCTGCCAGCGCCAATCTTTCCAGTTCTTCAGCACCACGTCAGTATCGAGGCGCTCAGCGATTATACGTTGTTCTTTATTAAATATAGCCATGATAATGTTCTCCAATTTATCTTCGATACAAGTTTATGTTTTGTCTAAGAGATTTGATCAAGAGCGACCGCGAAAATGAATATCGACCGACTCACCTTAAAATCCAGTCGGATTTCAACAGTGAAAGCAGATTATCAGTGCAGGGATTGATCTATGCATATAATTTTAAGATAATGCAGAAAACAAAATAATGCAGGCAGCGAATAGTTCAGAAAGAATCGTAATATTTCCCGCTGGTACTCGACATCGTTCCCATTCAGCTACGAAATGAGACTATATTCTTATACAGCGTATATTCGATTAAAGACTGTCTTACTCTTTTGCCTTTAATAGTGCAGGAAATGGGTGGAAATCTTATTCCTATCAACCGTCATCGATGCTCCGACGATGATCAATGTGAAACGATTCATTTCATCCGAGGAATCACTACTTGGCCTGGTTTTCTTATCTCACTATTTGGTATTGGATTCGATGTATTAAACATCATTGAAATCAACACTAAATCAACATCAACCAAATCCCAATCGTTTTGATCATCATGAAAGCTTTTACTGCGCGAAATGAATCAATTAAACGACACACAAAGCGATTTCATGATCTACCGTTACCATTTATATCGGACGAATCTTCTAAAGATGAGTTAAAACTTGATCATATAATTAAGCAGCGCGATTCCGAAACTGTCGCATCTACACGCTCTCGACTCCGCCGGAATTTAACGCCTTTCATTCTATAAATTAGCCAATTTTTTCGTAAAAAGCAAGACTTTTTTACATATTTATTCTAATATTTATTACTAATTACATTATTTTTGCGATTAATATCAATTTTACAATTCGGACATTTCGATGGAGATTCACTCTTTCTTCCGAATATCGTTCATGAAAATTAATCTCCGATAACTTCGTCCGCGCAAATAGCCGCAAATCAGCATGTGTCAAGATCTGTCCAGCACTCTAAAATCCTGCTCCATCTGATAAAATATCATCTGACCAGCTCACTTTTTATAAGCTTAAGTTCATTTTTACATAGTCGACAATACCAGGCTCATTCCATATATGTCTTGTTCGTGACCAAAAATAAAAACCTTCCTCAGCACTTCCGGCTATTATGCCCATCGTCTCTTCCTTCTTTGAGAATTTGTGCTTTTTTTTGATCACTTCGTGCGCAATGTTAGGAGCGTAAACATACGCATCCTTTAGACTCTCTTTGGCCTTCTCCATTTGATTCAATCGGTAGTGGGCAATAAATTTTCCGTACAACGTATCAGGTAATGTATCGTCTGAATATTGTCTGCATATCTTCAAAATGTTTTTATAATCACCGACATGTAAATAATTTTCAATGATCAACGCTCGAATTCCCTGGTTATCGTTGGGATTGTACTTTAAAATATCCTTGCAGACATCAATAGAATCCTCATATCTGTTTGTAGCAAGAAAACTCTGCGCCAGACCCTCCATAGTACGCAGAAACGGTCTGTTCTCCAAAAAACCCCAATCGATTTTCCCCCTGAAATCGATCGGAATGACCTCAGTACAGATGTCGTAAGCGAAATAGAATAATGAAACGGCATTTCCATAGTTCTGGAATTGATATTCCCACCAGCCAAGACTGTTATAGGCTTCAATAAACTCCGGGTCATCATCGATTAATTTTTGCAATTGCGACATGACCTTTTCAGGATCATCCATCTCTTCGATTTTATAGTATCTATCGAAAAGATCTTCCCGCCCTTTTCCCCAATCGAAGATTCCCATGACCTCACCATTAAAGTCGGCCACTTTAAACGTTATCTTATCACATTTCATCTTTTTTTGTGCCATTTGATTCTCCAGGCTAAATTGTAAACAACTGTTCTATATTATATTAAATCCGATAATTTCCTGTTCTATGTAACACAACATGTTACAGATAAAATAATTCGACCAGCAGGACCGTAACCACGACACCGATGATGGAAGCGGCGATAACCTGTCCCCATGTATGCCGCTTCATGATAATGCGAGATACACCGACCAGTGGAATAAGCAGGAAAAAAGGGTATACGACTGGACCGAATGTATACGCCAACACGACCAGCGGTCCGCTGATACCGATGGTATGGATGCTGATCTTCCACCAGTTGGTGATGATGAACACGATGATCGTATTGACGACGTAGCATACCATCAACGCACGCGTCATCACAGAGGAGGCCAAAACGTGCAAAATAAAATATCCGAGGATGTATATCAGGATACTATAGAGCAAGGGGATAATCCTTTTCTCGCGTGAGATGATGTCGAACGATTTTATCCTTCCGGCGATCTTCATCCGCACGATAGGGATAACATGCAGAAATGAAGCAAAGATGATAGCCAGTATGTAGCGCACACTTTTTATGGGTAATCCGTCGTCAGTCTGACTGAAAATCAATAACGCGAATGAATATACCGGAATCATCATCGGACTGAATATCGACGATACCCAAACGGATGTGGACTCCATAATTTGTCTAGCACGTTGGTTCATTATAATCCAGTAAATTTATAGTAAGTCATGGTTTTACCATAGTGTTTGCTATATGCGGCGCACCGTCACTACCGTAACGATGCAGCATATCCCTTCGCGGTAGAGGTACACATAAAACATTCAGCATCAATTAAAGCTAAGAACAGATACGCTGTGTTTCGATTTTAACTTCCCGAGTTGAATCTTCCATATCTCGCCGTTTTCTGCCAGATCTGTGTTGTACTCAGGAATACTGTTTTCCAACAACGCCCGTACTAGCCGCATGGTAACGGCATGGGATAAGACTAGAATATGATTATCCGCCGCATGATGATCCAAAGACTGCAGGAACCGTTCGATGCGGCCCGCTATCATCTCGTATGATTCACCACCTCCTGCTGGCACCCAATTCCATCGCTGTGCCTTATTATTCTGATAATCAGGATCAACTATTGCTTGCTCATAAGGCATGTTGGTAAATTTTCCCAGATGCTGCTCAATCAGATCGGAATTGGTCTCGATTTCCAGATTAAATAATTTGGCAAACGGCTCAGCCGTTTGCACAGCCCTCTGTAACGGGGACGAGATGATCCTGGTTAAATGATGCTCTTTACTAAATTTTTTAGCGATCTCTGCAGCATCTCGCTTGCCTTTCTCCGACAACGGGTAGTCCGATTGAGATGCCAAAATCCTGCGCTGATTCGCCACGCTTTCTGCGTGTCGCATAAAATAAAGAGTCGTCATAATCAATTTCCTTTATCATTTACCTTGCAAAGCCGGTCAAGTGACATCTGGTCAGATGTCTGCATCAAATTATAAGTTTATCATTATTTAATCAATTTCACTTCCATGTGAATAAGCATTAAAAACGAGCCAGGCAGATGACGAACTGAAATGGCAACTAACTGCTGTACCCGAATTAACACTGCACTATAATCATATTTCCAAATAGCGTTCACTTTCCGATTACTGCTGCATGTCTTTCATGCTCCTGTCCAATCCATGGCCACCTTCGCTCTTCTCCGATCTCCTCAGCATCAGAGCGAAGAACAACGCTAAAAATCCAAGCGTCGAGAACACCCACATCCCATGGTTATACCCGGCTGGGTTCGCTGCGCTGGCCTGACCCACATCATTGAGCGACCCGATGATCCAGTTTATACCCGCCAGTCCGATCTGTTGGATCAGCGTCATTACCGAATACGCCGTGCCCAATCGTTTCGAATCCACAATATACGCCACTGAAGGCCACATCACAGCCGGGATCAGGGAGAACGCCACACCCATGATAGCAATGGGTACATACAATGAAATACCTGAGTAAGCCATCATCAGATAGACCGGCATCAGCAGAATCGATCCAAAGATCATCAGCAAAGTCCTCTTACCAACCTTGTCCACTAAAAGTCCGAACAGAGGAGTGGCGAACATCGCTGAAAACGGTAACACACTATTAAGGAAGCCTGCCAGCTCCCGACTACTTGTATGGGCTTCCATAAAATATTTTATAGCGAAGCTGCGGAACGGGAATATGGCCGAATAAAATGTTAAACATAGTCCTACGATGAACCAAAACGACTTGCTGAATACGAACAGATCTTTCAGGACCAGTTTATCAACCTCACCCGCCGTGCCGAGAGAATATTTCTTCTCGGCAGAGCGTTCCAGAATGTAATAGGCGACTGCTCCGATTATGCAGAACAATGAAAGTACCGCGGCTAAGTACAGTGGTTGCTGCCAGGTCGCATAGAGTCCCTTAGCGAGAGTGGGTGAGTTATCTGCAGTTACGGAGCCCAGACGAGCGATAGTTAGATTGATGCCAAATGCGAAGCTCAACTCCTTACCTTTGAACCATTTGGCCAGCGCCGTAGTTACCGCCACAATGAGCGGTTCGGAACCAATGCCCAACAAGAATCGTCCTGCTAACATGATGTTAAGGTTTGAGGACGATGCGGTAATAATCGCTGCTACGGTACTAATTGAACCAAACAAGATAATTGATTTTTTAGTGCCGTACCTGTCGATGATGATCCCACCCAGCAGCAGGATAATTATCGCTGCAATGCTGTAAAATGAATACAATTGCCCGATATTCGCATCTGTAAATTTTAACGACTCCTTCAGCATATCTGCGATTGGTGCGATGCTGTCGTATACATAGTAATTACCAAACATCGCGAGACTTATAAATATAAGCACAATCCAACGATACGCCGTCGATGGTTCCTTCTGCCGCAATGCCTGACCGTATTCTGTCATATTCCGAACTCCTTCATTTGTTTTTAAAAAGTGTTAAACACAAAGCACGTAAAGTGTTAACCACGGAGGACACAGAGAGCAAAGAGCCCCACCCTCAAATCCCCAAAGAGAATTCCTATCGAATTGAATTTAAAATTATTATTAATTAGTCTATAAAGTAGATATTTTTTTAATCCATACAATGGGTGGTCTGGAGGACGGCTCTGTGGTCACAGCTTTTTCAGGTTACGGCTTTTCCACAGGATTCCCATAACAATATAAACATCCATGCTTACACTTATGATACCACCCAATATCCCAACTCTTCATGCAACCGCAGTGTTGTCGTTGTCCACCCGCTTTTTCCGTGCTGCACTTCCAGCCCAGGGGGTGTAGCTCATTCAATAGATCCCCATCGATACATCGGGAAAGCGGAAATTCAGGCACGCAGCACCAGTGAATCGCAAGCCCATTATCACGTGCCACTCGTTCGAGATATATAGCTTCCTCCGCTCTCATCTCTTCTGATACACTTTCAGTCTCAATCTGATGCCGCCGCAACCGCTCGACGACCTTTATATACGCCGACATCCAGCTGATGGATACATCGGTTATCCCCAATTTCCCTACTCGCGGTGCAAGGGTTTCAAAATAGTGCAGATTGCTAAACCGATCTCCATCAGGAAGTACAAAATGGACGATCGGATCGAAGCGGAAACGTATCCGTCGCGGAGAACCGACCAGTTTTATCAGATCTGGCAGCACCGACATCGCCTGTTCTGTATCCGGAACGAACGGCTCGATGGAACTCCCCCCCATACCGGTCACTGTATAATGAACAAATAGCTGAGAATACTGTCTGATACGTTGCGACAACTCCTTATGGTTAAACAGGTTCGACGCATTCTTCGTCCATAAGACCAGTGTATGCACACCCTTCGGGGGACAACGCTTCTGGAGTACCTCTGCCAATAAGTCCGGGTACCCACCCACCATATCCAATCGGCGACTTGCGGATATTACTTTTAATTTTTGTTGCAACATGTATATTAATATCAAAGATTACATCTGGTTGATGCAAACAAATAACTATTTAATACACCCGTCAATCCCAAAATTCCCATCTCAATCCGTAATGGAACACCTGATCGGGCATGGGATATCCTGGTATATACTGATAATCTCGTCTCAATATGTTCTCAAAACTAAGATAACCCTCAAACGCTTTAAGTATTCGAAAAAAACCGACAATATTGAGTATATAATCGTTCGGCAAATTGATCACAGAGACATCATGCCCGTAAGGGCTCTGGCTAAAGATGCCCCACCGTTCATTAAGGAACACACCTTCGACTCTCACATGGGTTACCAGGTCGCCGTTAAAAAACGTATTTTCATACGCCAGATGACTATTGATTTTCAACTTTGGAATCACTGAAATCTTTTCGTCGTCTCGATCCACATAGTTCAATACGGACCCGATAAAGAAATCTTTACAAAAATCAAACTTAACATGAACATCAAGGCCTGTATATCGTCGTTCTTCCAGATTCCGATAAGCTATTGAAGCGTTATCTACGCTTATCAGATCGATCGGATCGACGATACGATTCATGAATGCCGTCGTCTCCAACACCAGGGCATCGAACGGTTTCGCAGTTAGCGCCACGTAAACATGATCGATCCTCTCCGCGGTTAATTCGGTGTGAGCAAGCTCTCGATCCAGCGCATGTAGCTCGTAGAGTGACGGGTAGCGGGGATATCGTTTCAGACCTGACGAAAGGCGGTATCTGGGCGTGGGCAGCCAATCCAGCGAAAAATGATATTTTATCGTCTGATCCAGGTCACTGCGGCCATCCGATCCAATCATGGTGTTTAAATACACATGGTCTGCAAAGCTCCAACATCCATCCAGACCAACCGTATACAGTGTATTTTTCTTCTCCCCGAACGCGTATGCGCGCACCCAGTCGTGCTCAACCCGGGTGAAAAGGTTGTATTTCAGATTCCGATACTGTTGTTCAAGTTGCGAACTGAAACCTATATAGTTCGCATCTTCATCATATTTGATATCATACCCATCATCCGAATATTTGACCGTCTCGCGCGAGAAATAGAGTTTACTGATGAAGTTCCGATAATGCGCATTAAATACACTTCCTTGTAAGGTCAATGTATGGTCGTTCCGATAGATCAACGAGCGTCCATCCGGAGTCGCGTACCTCCCGGTATCTAATTTCATACCAATCGCATGATATTTTAGCCGATTGTACATCCATGAATAATGCCAATGCCATCGCTCTGATTGCGCAAAACGTATAAATGCCCTTCCCTGATGATGTTCATACGATTCGGGTCGCAAGGGTCCGTCGTTACCTTTCAGCGTCACACCGAACATGGCATCTGCCTTGTTGGAGACGCGTCGCCCGAAAGCCACATCGGTGTCGCTAAATTCCGAAGGACCAATATGAAAATAAACACGGGAGTAAGGTTCGTTATCGCCGAAGCCTTCGCTATGTAATTTGATAGGATTATCGACGAGTGCTGTTCCTGAACCACATGGAATCACAATTTTTTCGAGCCCTTCGATGGGAACCAGATTTAAATTATAAATACCAGTTATCGGATCCTTTAGAGGGCGACCGTCATACATGAAATCGACATAGGCACCGGTCAGACCATGTCGATATACATCGACGCTCTCCCCTGGTCTGTTCAGTCGCGGTGAATAGAATCCTGGCAGCAGATTCAAAATATCGCTCATGTTCTGGTAAATCTGGTGCTGTATCGACTGATGTGTACAGGTGATCGCCGTTCTCCTGTGAAGCTCTGCCATCGTCGTATCGTGTTCGAATATCCTTAATTTTATCCGAGATTTTTTTTTCGCAGCAATATCGCCGCCTGACATGGTTGAATCCTCAGTCGACCGTTCAAAGGGCGATTGCAAAGAGTCATAAAACGTTGTGTCTGTGGATATCCCGACCGTGTCCTGGATTGCGCTCATAGCAACACCGAGATACATTTCGACGGCCGATGCCGGCCGTGAGTCGGCAATTAACGCGCGAGCCGAACCGGCGGTTGAACGGGATGATAACGCAGAATCCAGCTTACGAATTGTGCCCATCGATGCATCGACGGGCGCATCGTGCACATACGGCTCAATCTTTTCGATGACGAGTGCTGAGTCAAATTCATAGATTGATTCAACTGCACAGTCATCTTGCCGCGTTGGATAGCTGATATGAAATCGCCTATCGCTTTCAGTCACCACACCGCGTGTGTTCGCATGGCCTGTGGGTAAGGAAGACAGAAAGAAAACTGCAAGCATGAGCATTACTGCCGATAACCGGGGTTTAAAATAATCGATCTTCTGCAATGCGTTGAGCAGTATGGGGATGATAATAGCAAAAATAAGCGTATTACCGGCCAGATGAATAAACGTGAACGGCAATCCCATGACCAGACCGGAAAGTGTCGTGGCGAATATCTGCGTCGGCGTCTCCGCCAGTATGATAGCGAAGCTGAACGTGGTAAGCAGATCGTAAATCAAAGTCAGGATAAAACCGGCTATTCCTAATTGCAATGACCTGGTAAAAAACGAAGGTACATATTTATTCATCCGATAGAGAAGGCTGCCAGCATACCCCACGAGTCCCATCGAGATGAGCTGGGCCAGGAGTAACGGTGGATTAGGTGCACCAAACGGATTGAGCAGCGAAAAAATTAATTCCCCGGAAAGAGCCACTAATAATCCTTTCTTAGCTCCTAAAAGGTATCCTGCAGTGAAAATAGTAGCCGTAATCATCTCCACATTAGGGATCTGTATAAACAGCAAACCGACGGCAATGATCACGGCAATGTAAATCGCCATGACCACATAGTTCAATGTCTTCGTCCGGTGATAGTTAACCAAGCTCGATCCCGTCTATTGGGGTTCCACAATATTCACATCGTTGATCGATAATGTGTTGCTCAAGCAACCTAAAGCCATATCGATGGATCAGTTTCTTGCCGCAATGATAACAGTATGTCGATTCACCGGCATCGCCGGTGACATTCCCTGTGTAGACATATCGCAGACCAGCACGGAGTCCGATATTCCGTGCCCTTTCCAATGTGGACACAGGGGTGGCATCGATGTGCATCAACTTGTACTGCGGATAAAAACGACTGATATGCCAGGGGGTCTCGGCTCCAAGCTCGTTCACGATGAATGTGGCGATGTCTTTCAAATCTTTATCAGCATCATTGAGCGAGGGAATGATGAGCGTGGTTACCTCGAGCCATATATTCCGTTCCTTCATCAACTTCAATGTATCAAGAACGGGGTGCAGCCGAGCGCCTACATTTTTTTTATAAAATTCATCATTAAAACTTTTCAGATCGATATTTGCGGCGTCGAGATAAGGACTGATCAGGTTCAAGGGTTCGGGATTGATGTAACCATTGGAGACGAAAAGGTTTAGAAGACCTTTCGCTGCCGCAAGCTTGCTGGTGTCATAGGCATATTCGAAAAATATTGTCGGTTCGGTATATGTATACGCTATGGATCGACATCCCTGGTTGATCGCCTCCGCTACGATCTGCTCGGGAATTATATACGTTCCTGTGTTCTCCACATCTGTGCGATCCGAAACTTGGGAAATCGAGCTGTTTTGACAAAAAGTGCACTTGAAATTACAACCTACCGTGGCGATCGAGAACGATCGAGAACCGGGGCTTACATGAAACAGAGGTTTTTTTTCGATCGGATCCACATGAACGGCGATCGCTCGCCCATACACCAGGGTGTAGAGCGTACCCTTGATGTTTTTCCTCACCTTACAGATCCCGCTCTGGCCGTCTTTCAATTTGCACAGATGAGGACAGAGGTCGCATTGTACTCCGTCCCCTGAAATTTTTGTATAAAACAAGGCTTCTTTCATGTTCATAACCTATTGTTGCACCAGTTTAGCGTTTGCTGTAGATACATCCGCAATAATTCTGGCGATAGAGACCGTAGATTTTACTCAACTCGATGCTTCGCTTGAACCCATCTTTTTTCTTGAAATTGGCAGATAAGAACTGTACCGCGTATTTCGCGCTCATTTCAGAACCGATGGCGTTGATCAGATCGGCGTTTTTGTGCGGACTGACGGTCAGGACAGTCGTAAAAAAATCGAATCCTTGTTCCTGCGCCAACCTGGCAGTGGATTCCAGGCGCATCCGAAAACACACCTCGCAACGAGCACCGCCCTCTGGCTCATCCTCCATTCCCTTCACAAGATCAAACCATCGATCTGCATCGTAAGGCCCAACGATGAGTTTTAAACCAATCTCCCGGGCCAACTCTTCCATCTCGTTAACGCGTAGCGTGTATTCGGATTGTGGATGGATGTTCGGATTATAAAAATATCCGGTGATATCGTAATCCGGCTCAAGCCGTTCAGCAACAACCGTCGCGTCCGGTGCGCAGCAAATGTGAAATAGTAATTTTTCTCTTCTCTGTTGATCCATATTCATTAGCCATCCGCATCAGTAGATTAATGGAAATTGGGCGACACCTAATTTGATGAGCTAGTGATCGTTATCTGGATTTAAGTCACGTAAAGTTAAAATATAAAAGAAATTTATTTAAAAGTCAAGTAATTAGACTTCTTTCTGATATTCTCTCGCATTCACGCTGTATTTGCGAGCGATTCCACTTTCTGTGTAGCGCGAAGCAATCTCCTGCGACCAGCGGGTGCTGAATGGAACCACCAGGGATTTGCTTCAACCACTCTGCGGGAATGTCATGGCAAGTATAATGCTGTCATCGCGAGCGATTCCACTTTCTGGGAAGCGCGAAGCAATCTCCTGCGACCAGCGGGTGCTGAATGGAACCACCAGGGATTTGCTTCAACCACTCTGCGGGAATGTCATGGCAGCATTTTGTCTGGCATTCCATTAAATGTGCTGATACCATCATCACCACATTTTCCTCTTCATTCTTTAAAAAATACCTTGCCTTTTCTCATTCTTCTGCTTATATTTTTTAGACCGAAATTTTAGATCTCCCGCTAACAAACATAAAGGTGCTGCGGCATGAATTTCAATTATCCGGACCGAATAAAATTGGCTAACTTGCCTACTCCGATCGTAAAATTGCGTCTCGGTGAGCATATGCCCAAAATCTACCTGAAACGTGACGATATGACCGGCGTTGCGTTATCGGGAAACAAGATTCGCAAACTCGAATTTGTCGTCGTTGATGCCATCAACCAGGGTGCTGACACGTTGATCACGTGTGGCGGGATACAGTCCAATCACGCCAGAGCTACCGCCGTAGCCGCCGCGATGCTGGGCATGAAATCATTCCTGGTGCTCCGTGGTGAAAAGCCCGATCTACCCGACGGAAACCTGCTCATTGACCATATCTTCGGTTCTGAATTTCGTTTTATTACTCCGGACGACTATAGAAACAGGGTCATGGAGATCATGGAAGAAATCGCAGCCGATTTAGTAAAACAAGGCCGCAAACCGTATATCATTCCCGAGGGAGCGTCCGATGAACTGGGAGCCGTGGGTTATATACATGCCGTGAAAGAAATTAAAGAGCAGACGGATGCGCTTAATATAAAATTCGACGCGTTGGTCTGTGCGACAGGATCCGGTGGGACACAGGCGGGACTCATTATGGGGAGTAAAATTCATCAGTTGGATTCCGATATTATCGGTTTCAACGTCTGCGACGACGAGTCGTATTTCAAATCCAAAATAAAACACATCATCAAACGGGCCGAACAGCGGTTCGACTGCAATTTTCAACTAAAAAATGAAGACATCAAAATAATCGATGGTTACGTGGGACTTGGATATGCGCTTAATAAGCCTGATGAGATTGAATTCATCAAGCACTTTGCGCGACTCCATGGCATTTTTCTCGACCCGGTGTACACAGGTAAGGCGATGTTCGGTCTATACGATCAGATCCAAAAAAATAAGCTGCAAGACTATCAGCAAATACTTTTTCTGCACACAGGAGGATTCTACGGGCTGTTCCCAAAGCGTGACCTATTTGCTGCTGACTGAATAGCGCATCGAACCAGGAACGAAAAATCTAAGTAGAATTGAATCCCATACGGGGGTAAATAAAAAACCGGTCGTACCAATTCATCTAATCGAATTTATGTATGACCGGTTTTATTGTCTTTCTGTGCGGTTTCTCTATTCCATCAATTGGTTGATTAAACCCTCTTTTTCTTTTTGTTTTCTCTCCAACACCTGATTTAATTCATCGACAAGTTCGTCGATGTGACGAATCCCCTGTAAACGCGCTTGCAATTCCAGCGTGCCCCACGCCGGTCGTCCGCCTCAAGAATAGCAGTACAAACCGGCCTGGTACAGGTGATCGACTAATTCAGGATGTTCGTATACGATATCCGCAATGCTTGTCTTTCGAGTTATTTTCATTCATGGTCCTTTCGAGTTTATATATTAACATTAATCAGAAGATGACCTCACTATTTACAGTTCTATTTTAATGGACACCGTTATGATTGATGTGACAGTTAGTTTCAATATTCACTATTTTTCTTTAAAATATTAGATGCAGAAGCTCATGAAAGGATTCGGATGTTTTTTCATTCTTCATTATCCTGTAAATCTAGTTGTTACAAATATGTATTGACATTTATCTCACTTTTATATATATTTTTACAGTCAACCAGTCTAAAACTAAACCATTAAATATATCACTACATCTTATGAAACGTAGTCTTATCTATTCTTTAATAATAGTAGCTTTAATCTGTTTCCTCGCGAGCCTTCCGATAGCCTGGAATGACTATCTAACTAACACCACATCTGCTTTTCTATTCAACCTGCGGGGTTCGCGACATCTTTCAGATAAACTACTCATCTGTTATATCGGAGATGAAGAGATAAATAATCTTGGCGGTTGGCCGATCTTTCGGGATTATTACAGTTATTTCATTCATAAAATATCCGGGACCAACATCAGGGCTATTGGTGTCGATATTTTATTCGACCGGATTGATCCTCGATATCCGGAATTTGATTCAACCATGTCATCGGTTATCGAGTCCTCAGGACGTGTTGTGTTACCCATGGTCTTTGAAGACATAAAAAAAGATACCCCACCCGAGAAAAGCTTATCCCGGATATCCCCTCCGCAAGGCATTCACCCAAAATTCCCAATCGAACCATTTAGAATGGGTTCAGCAGCGATTGGTTTCAGTAATTTCGGTGACTATAAAAATCTGATAAAAATACCATTTCTTGTCGAGACAGAAGATGATACTGTTTTATCATTTGGCGCGGAGATCGCTCGTGTCTATCTTGGGTGGAGTGACCATTATCAATTAAAAGGGACACATGTATCATTCACCGATACCACAGGACGAAATCATAGAATTTCACTCGACAGAGATGGCTATTGTCGACTCAACCATTTTGGTGATATAAACGATTTTAATGCGCTATCGTTTCTTGAATTATTGAAAATGAACGAAGGCGAAGAGCTAAATACCTTATGTGATAATAGAATTATCATCCTTACGGTGACTGCCACGGGGATCGCATCGGTGAAAACATCGCCCTTCAGTCACACTTTACCTGCATCATTAATACATGCAACGTTGACCGAAAACATAATCGATAAAAGCTTGATACGTACCACACCCTTAATTGGTGAGCTGACTTTAATTATTTTAATGGCGTTAGTAGCATTGCTTATGTGGCGATTGGAGCACCACCGTCTGGTGATCGCGTTTAATATCATCATCTTTTTCTCATTTTTTATCATGGTATTACTTTTCCTAAAATTTTTATACACATTGGTACCAGTCTTCTACCCCATTATTTCATTTGTATTCACTTCGATCGTCCTGGCCACTGAAAAACATAAGCGACTTTACATACAGGAGCAATCGATAATGAGCATGTTAAGAGATCAGATCGATTACAAAGAACAACAAGTGGTGGATGTCAAAGAGAAGTTGAAAGAATTAAGAATTCAATTGAAAGATGAATCAAGGATATCACAAAACATAAACCATCTCGCCGAGCAGAGAGAGAAGACAATCCAGCAACTTGAGAAGGAACTGTTCGACCTAAAGACATATTCCTACAAGGAGAAAGTATTTACGAATGCTAATTACAAAGACATCATATATTCAAAGAACAGTAAAATGGCGCAGGTGCTTGAGTTGATCGCTAAAGTGAGTTCCGATGACATACCGGTATTGATCATCGGTGAGACCGGAACGGGTAAAGAAATTATTGCCCGTGCAATTCACTTTAGCAGTCGCAGGCAAAAAGCTCCCTTCATCGCCGTAAACTGCGGAGCGCTATCAGAGACGTTACTCGATAGCGAATTATTCGGTCACGAGAAGGGTAGTTTCACCGGTGCGGTATCGAGGCGCCGAGGGCGATTTGAGCTTGCCAACGGAGGCACCATCCTGCTGGATGAAATAACGGAGACAACACCTGCCTTCCAGGCACGTTTGTTACGCATCTTGCAAGAAAGCACGTTCGTACGCGTAGGCGGCGAACAGACGATCAAGATCGATGTTCGAATAATTGCGGCGACGAATAAAGCCCTGAATGACGAGATGGTTAAAATGCGATTCCGTACTGATCTGTACTACCGATTGAATGGATTTCCGATTACCATTCCCCCATTGAGGGAACGAGTCGAAGACATCCCACTCCTCGCTTTACATTTTCTTAAGAAATATAATAAGGACAATACACTTGCTTTTTCCGGCAGAGCCATGGAATTACTACAGGGATACCAATGGCCCGGGAACGTGAGAGAGCTAGAAAATATCGTTCGCAGAGCCGCTATCTTAGCACGAAGCGATGGCCGTGAGATCATTAAAGAGACAGATCTTCCGGATGACATCATCTCGTTGAAATCTGAACTCATGTATAAGCCTTTGGAGAGACAAATATTAGATTCGTTACAGGCTCTCAATTTCAGCCATTCTTCGATCTCTCAGACAGCGAAACTATTGGGTGACAAGGATAGAGGCACTATTACAGAATATTTTAAGGGAATATGTTTTGAAGCGTTCGTACAGTGCAATTTCGATATCGAACGTGCTGCGCATAATATAGCTAACTCCACAGATAAAGAAATCATCGCTAGAGTTACTAAGAAAGTCACCTCTTATATCGACAATGTAAAATCTTCCCCTGAACTCAATAAATTTATGGATACGAAATCGATTGAATCGATCCCGGCATTCAAGGGCTTACCTAAAAATTATCATATATATCTGATTAAAATCATCGACTATCTTATTCAAAACGATCAAATAGACTGATAAATAACGCGGAAATTTTCCGCGAATGAAAGATATTCCGCAGTTGGAATGAATGAATGAGGTTAAGAAATAATTTTGTAAATGTTTAATTAACAAGCAATTATAAATATCTTAATTCCTGGCATCTCCTTTGCGTAAATACATGTCAGACGACAATGTGTAATTTAATGTACGTAAAATATCGGAGGTGTCAAATGAAACGAATTATTCATTTGATCGTAATTGTAACTATATTGGTCTTTCAATTTTATAGCAGCACATTTGGTACTGAAAATAGATTGTTAAGATCGACCGGCATTGGTATTCGTGGAAGTTACTGGAATCCTTCACACGAAATGGTCCATATCAAAGTATCCAATTTCGGCAATGAAGTCCTTTTAAATACGGGCGGTTGCGGTGGCTGGTTGCTACTCTATTCCAGAGTGGGGGAACGAACGTTAATTGAATTTGGACTTGGTGGTATCGGGCAAGTTGAAGAGCGAACCGAATCTTTTTTCGAAACCGAGTCCGATATTTTCGCGATCACCCCGATTCTTATGGGACTTCGTTACGAAATAATTGCGGATAATTATCATGGATCGATGTCTCCCTACATCTGCTTCGGAGGCGGGCCATATTGGTTCTCGGAGATTCATGCCACCGAGAAATGGTTAGAAGAAGAGGTAACAATCGATACGAAATTCAACCGTGGTGGTTATTTAGGTGGCGGATTTATGTTAATGTTGAATTCATGGTTTGCTATTAACGCTGATCTGAGATACCATTTCATAGATTTCAATGTTAACCATAGATACAGTGGGTATGAGTTTGGACTCGGTATCAATCTAATGTGGGGAACATATACCGACAATAGAAGCGTTAATTAACTACTTTGAAATCAAATTAATTTAAATAACTATATGACCAGACGCATAAAACTTTTGATATGTTCGATTTTATTCATCATTAACGTCCAAAGACTGGATGCGGTGAGCCGTTCATCGGGTATTGGATTGAAAATGAGTTACTGGAACATCACCAATCATCCGACGCGGATAGCGACCTCGAATTTCGGGAGACATGCTTCTGTCGATATAAGTGGTTTCGGAGCCTGGATACATTTTTCTTCCCGCGCTCATCTGAATTGGTTCTTTGAATTTCAGATCGGTGCCATCGGTGGTACACATATGGCCGTTGAGGACTATGTGGCTGGAACAACAGAAGTATCGGCACTCGTACCGATACTTCTGGGAATGCGTTACGATATGATGTCGAGTCGCATACCGGGATACATCCAACCATACATCAATGGAGGTGGTGGTCCTTACTGGATTAGTTCGATCAAGACGAGAGGAGCTATCGAACTCAATGAGCAGGAAATTGTATCTTATAATCAATTTGGCATATATGCTGGCGGCGGTGCGAATATTCTACTAACTGACTGGCTCGGTCTGAATTTCAATATTACCTATCATTTTGTCGATTTGAAATTTGAGGAGGAATTTAGCGGACTCGAATTTGGGCTTGGTTTAAATTTCATGTGGGGTCGCCGGAGTGAAATTTTCGAAATTAAGGATGTACAACTCATCGTAAGCGATATTTATCCCGCTTATTATCAATTTTATAATACGTATCCCATCGCATTGGTACGAGTTAAAAATATCGCCGGCTATCCCATCGAAGTGAATTTACGGAGCAGGTTGGCAAACTACTCAGAACGTCCTTCGATCAGTGGTTATAAACGTATTGAAAACGGAAAGAGCATCGATATACCGGTCACTCTGATATTTGGCAGTATGATACAGGAAATTTCAACGCACGAATCGGCTGTGCTGGATATAGAAGTTGAAGCCCGAGTCGGTAAATCCCATATAAAGACATTGAGCGCTCCTATTACCATTCATAATAAGAACGCCTGGAATGGCGATATTGATAAATTGAACTACTTTATTACTCCTGATGAACCTGACATTTTAAAGGTCAGTCGCGAACTCAGTAAAAATTTAAACGAATATGAAAACAACCCTCTTCTTCATTTTAAACAGGCTGTCTATATTTTTGATTATTTGAACTCGTCAGGCATCACATATCATAAGGATCCCAATATTCTCTTCTACGAAGATGATCGGGTACAATATGCATTAGAAACCATGCAGATAGGAAGTGGAGACTGTGACGATCTTGTCGTCTTATATAGCTCTTTTCTCGAGAGCCTGGGAATAAAAACGGCGTTCGTCGAAGTCCAAGATCCCAATAAGGAAATAGCTCACTTATACCTGATATTCGATACAGATATCCAGCCGGAACAGGGCCGATTGATATCCAGCAACGAGAAAAAATATATCATTCGGGAAAAAGGTAACGGTGTTAAAACCATATGGATACCCTTGGAAACCACGTTGATATCTGCCGGATTCGAGGAAGCATGGAAGGTCGGCGCGGTTCAATACCTCCGGGACGGTATTATCGAGAACGGGATTCGCGATGGCTGGGTAAAAATAATCCACGTACAATGACCACTTTTATCAGTAATCCGCTTCGTTTTGTGGCTTGTCACGTCTGATGAGCTTCTGCTCAAAATAAACGTTCGCAGATGCTCACTAACTGATCTATATCTGAATTTTGGAGTGACCATGATGAAAAAATTATCACTGTTTTTGTTATTAAACCTGCTATTCGTCAACCGTTCTCTGACTGCAATACAGGTGACCATTTTAAAAATTAATGGCGAGGTTCAAATCCGTAAAGGTGTTGAAGAAACATGGATAAGAGCACGAGAAGGCATGATATTAGAGGACATCGATTCCATCATGACAGGAGTAGGTTCAAGTGCGGAATTGAGTTTGACAGGACATACGCTCTTTCGGTTAGCCAGTAACGCCATGCTTGATGTTACGGACCTACGAGACATAACGGAACAGGAGCTATTTCTTTATATTATGGAGCAAAAGCTTAAAAAAATAGAACCTGCCTCATCGAAGACTAAATTGCGTATCGGAAATGTCAGTGTCGTCCATGGCGAATCGCAATCTAATGGACAAATTGACCCGGCCGATCAACATCCTGATTTTTGGATTCAGGAGAAAAATGGAGCAATCGCTCTTTATGAACAGGACTATCTAACGAACTCGATCGTAAAGATCTATAAAACTTTAGAAATTTATCCGAATATCCAGGATTGTGGGGAGATGCATCTATATCTGGGGAAAAGTTTTGAAGCATTACATAAGAAAGGACAGGCTATAGAATCGTATATGATCGCGATGCAAAAGAGTCAAACTCCCACATGCGACATCGATATAAGAAATGTGGTTGCAAGAGAAGCAGACCTTGCGTTGAAGAGGTTAGATGCAAAATGATATCGATTCGCCTGATCAGCTAACGTTATGAATGTGGTCGACTTTAAGATATAGCAATTACTTTTATTAATTGTAGTTTCGATAACTTTTAAATTATTTCGCAACCTTCTAATTATAAATTGTTTTTTAAAAATTCTACTTGACTATTACCAACATACTTTCTATATTAATATATCATAAAATCCGATTTCTGTTTTTAAAATATAAATCGACTGACGAATATTTTCTGCGCTGCACCTATATCACCGGCGGTTTTCATATGTCTAATTTTTCGAATATGAATTAATTCTTACATCTTCTGGTTGTAAATCTCCGTCTTTGCGTTATGTTGTTTTTCCCTTGTTTGATGATGAATTACATATTTTTGGGAGGTATCCATTTTGAAATCAGTCCTCTCTAGTCCAACCAGGCAGAAGGATATCAGTCATCTTTCAGTGACAAATATAGCAGATGCCAATTTAGATACATTTTCATTCAAGCTAATATTTGATGAGATTCCCGTGATGTATTTTATCGTCGATCGAGACGGAATAATACTGTCGGTTAACAAGTACGGTGCTCAGCATCTTGGGTACGAGCAGAAAGAATTGGTCGGTAAACATGTGCAATGTGTTATTCATCAAGATGACATTAAGCACGTCAAAAAGCAGATGAAGCAGTGCGTCAATAAATTAAATCGGGTTTTTGAATGGGAATTTCGAAAAATATGCAAAGACGGATCAGTACTTTACGTTAAAGAAAGTGCACGAGCGATACGCAATGAGGCAGCCGAAGCCATCATCCTGATCGTATGTGAAGACATCACACACGATATTGAACTGAACACACAATTGGAAATAATCTCGTTAGCATTTCATTCGTCGAGCAGTGCGATGGTGATTACCGATTCGGAATCCACCATACTATTAGCAAATAACGCGTTTAAAATACTGGCACATTCCGAAAAGAAGACATCCGGTATGCAGAAGATTTCTGATCTCTTCATAGACCCCTATCAATTCAATGAAATACATAAAGCGACTCTTCAGTCCGCATCCTGGCATGGTGAGCTAAAAATAAGGAGCGCGGATGATAAGTTCATCAATATACTGTTGAGAACGAGTCTGATAAAGGATGACATTCGGAAATACACTGGAATTGCCTGGAGCTTCGCTGATATTAGCGACCGCATCCTGGAAGATCAAGAGCTTTATCGCATGAGAGAGAAAACGGCCATCGTTGAAAAAAAGGCAATCATCGGCCAGCTCACATCGAGACTCATGCACGAGATCAATAATCCGCTGCATATCATACTCGGTAAACTATATTTTCTGGAGCGTAATGTCTCCGAATGCAACAATAGTCAGCAATTATACGATCATCTGGGTAAAATAAGAGAGCAGGTTTACAGAATCAATACATTAGTTAAAAACACTCAAAATTTTACACGTCAGAATCTAAAATATTTCGACACTCTGGATGTAAATTTGATGATCGACAAAAACCTTAATTCAATTGGTAAACGTTTGTCTGAAAATATTCGACTTCATAAATATTATCAGATGGGGCTGCCCAACATCGTAGGAGATGAGATAAATTTAGGATTAGCCGTGACGAACATTTTTCTGACGCTGCTCAATTTATCAAATGATGAGAATGAAATTTTAATTTATTCTTCACTCGTAGACGACCATAGCGAGATAAAAAAAGGAAGACAGCAAGAGAAGCATATCGAGATACGTATTGAGGACACAAATTCTTACATCGCAGAGAACGATCTGGCTTCTCTGTTTGATCCACTCATTGATAAAAAAAGCATAAACAGCAGCAATTCGTTAGGATTAACTATTGCTAAAGACATCATAGAAAAGCATTATGGTCATCTGCACGTGGAAAGTCACTTAAACATGGGGACTAAATTTATAATCACTCTACCCATCAATCAATAATCAAGAATCAGGAGGGATGGACGTTGTTTAGGATATTACTCGTCGATGACGAGATAGAAACATTAAATGACCGGTCAAAAATTATTAAGGAGATGGGATATGAATGCATGATTGCATCTAACGGGGAACAAGCGATCCAGTTGGTCAGGACGACCTCACCCGATGTGGTATTGACCGACTTAAAAATGCCTGGAAAGGATGGATTCAACGTCTTGAAAACCGTAAGAGAAATTGATCCCTCTATTCCTGTCGTTATTTTTACCGGATTTGGCACTGTCGAATCGGCTGTTAAAGCGATGAAAATGGGTGCGTACGATTTCATTCAAAAACCGTTTTCACCGGATATGATGGAACTGGTTTTAAAGAAAGCGGTAGAGTATGGGCGACTGAAGAAGGAAAATGTGCTGTTGAAATCGCAAATACAGGAGAGATTCCAACTCGATAACATACTAGGCAAGAGTAAAGCCATCAGCAATGTGATCAAGAGGATTCTTAAGGTCGCTAAAACCGATTCCACCGTTCTAATCTATGGTGAATCCGGTACTGGCAAAGAACTGGTTGCCAGAAGCATACATGCGCAAAGCTCAAGAAACGATTTCCCTTTTATTCCCCTTGATTGCGGAGCGCTGCCTTCCACCTTGCTTGAAAGCGAGATATTCGGCTACGAACAAGGCGCTTTCACCGGAGCCACTAAATCTAAACCCGGCATGTTCGAATTGGCCGATGGTGGTACGTTGTTTCTCGACGAAATCACCGAACTGGACATCAATCTGCAATCCAAACTGCTCCGTGTGCTTCAGGAACGCCAATTCAGACGAGTCGGCGGCATGAAGCTCATCGATGTCGATGTCCGCATCATTTCCGCCACTAATCTGAATCCCATGGAAGCGGTCATTCATCAAAAATTACGGCAAGACCTTTATTATCGATTGAATGTCGTTCCGATCTTTCTGCAACCACTAAAAAAACGCAAAGAAGATATTCCCGTTTTAGTAAATCATTTCATTAAAAAATACAGTTCCAATTGCGAAATCGAAGTCCGCGGGATCACAAAAGAAGCACTTAACTACCTGATCAATTACGACTGGCCGGGAAATGTGAGAGAACTCGAGAATGTAATCGAACAGGCCATTTCACTAACAGAACATGAAATATTAGATGTCGATGATCTGACCGAAACGGTTATCAATAAGACCAAGTATTACCCTGATCAGACAGCATTTGATACGATGGACTTCAAACAGGCTCGGAATAAATTTTTAAACGAATTTTCTAAACATTATATCGAATCGCTGATGAAAAAATATCAGGGAAACATATCTGAAGTCGCCAGAAACGCGAACGTAAGCCGCCGTACTATCTATCGAATACTACAAAAGTAACGTTATCTGTACCCAGTAGTTCAAATCTCGATTTGACCCCTGCTCTCCCGCAAATTGTTACAGTTTTCACATTATTGCTTACTAACGGTTACATTGAGCTAACATACTAATTTTACTCTTTTTAATTATTGGAACTTTGTTTTTGTAACATTTACTATACAAAGTGGCTATATACCTGATCCTCCTGGTTTAAACTATCATGACTAACTCATTGGTTTTTAATAAAGTAGTCTGATCATCGTTCTGGCACTATTATTGCGATTATATCACATGAATGTAAATGGGTATCACAGCATCATGGCGAAAAAATCAATTCGAAACAATGAAATAACGATCATAAGATCGATTCTTCTAGTATCCCTGGATACCGATCTGATCATGAAATTCAAAAGTTTTATGATGGCAGGAAATTACGTTATCATTTGTGCCGAATCTTTATTAGACGCTGCAGCACAACTTGTGGACAAACATATCGACACGATGGTTGCCGATATCGATGTCATCGATGCCGATTCTCTAAAATTTCTGCATATTATCAACCATTTAAAACGACGCCTACCGATCATCATCGTCACCAGCGACAACTCGATCGAGTCCAGTCGCAGACTCCTCGAACAGGGTGTTCGATATGTGGAGCTTAAACCGATCAACTTCCACAACCTATCGAATGTCATTACAAAGCTCCATGAACTTCCCTCAATAGATCGTATTAAAAAATAAGCTCATTATAGCAACCGTCATATTGAAAAAAATCATCATAACAATGCTTGATTATTTCCTGTTTTCATATTATATTATATTTTATTTGGCCAATATCAGGAATGTCATGATAATAATATATCGAATCGATAACGCAATCGGATTTTTCCTATGAAATGGATAAACATCATTACGATCGGTGATATGATTTTAATCTGCTTGATTATCATGACCACGGTCATCATATCCATCGGGTTGATCAATCATAAAGATCAGGGTAAGTTTGCAGAAATTGAGGTCGATGGCGTTGTTATGCATCGCTTAAACCTCAAAGATTCAACCACTATATCGGTTCAGGGCCTGATTGGTCAAACCATCGTTCAAATCGCTCAAAATGAAGCCCGTGTCATCTCATCCTGCTGCCCGACCGAGTTCTGTGTAAAAAGCGGCTCCATTCAAAATCCCGGACAGATGATCGTTTGTGTCCCTAATCGTGTCGTCGTAAGAATCGACGGAGATCATCACCAACTTGATGTGATCACAGAATGAACGGACGAATACACGAAATGGACAGCAGAAACAGATCGCTCGTATGGCTGTCTTTGTTGATAACGATGGGACTGATTCTTTTTATGTTCGAGGCGTATATTCCTCGACCGCTGCCATGGTTGAAACCGGGATTAGCAAATATATCGACCTTATTGGCTCTATACCTGTTCAATACGCAGGCGGCCCTGCTGGTCGTTATTGTCCGCGTGGTACTTGGTTCTCTGCTGGTCGGTACCTTTCTCAATCCGGCGTTCATCCTTGCTATCGGCGGAGGCATCATGGCCACATTGGTGATGTCGTTTTTCAAACGTTATTTTGCGCAAACATTCAGTATTTTAGGTATAAGTATCTTTGGTGCCTTGACTCATAATGTAGTTCAGTTACTCCTCGTTTACGTGATCATCGTGAAGCATAAAGGCATTTTCAACCTGCTCCCGCTTCTGATTATTTCGGCTTTATTCTCAGGAATTATCGTAGCCGTGATCACGCATTATTTATTGGCTCATTTCAGTAAGTCGAAAGGAAACATACGGTGACCTCATCATTCCGTGAGAGGATTAAAAACGAGATTTTAGTCTGCGATGGTGCCATGGGCACCATGCTGTATGCCAAAGGGATATACATCAATCGCTGCTTTGATGAGTTAAATCTTTCCAATCCTAAAATCGTAAAGGACATTCATCAGGAATATATTGATGCAGGTGCTGATATCATCGAAACGAATACATTCGGTGCGAATCGATTTAAGCTGATACCGCATGGACTCGAAGATAAAATCTACGAGATTAACTACTGGGGAGCCCTGCTGGCAAAGGAGATTGCCGGATACAAGAATTTTGTGGCCGGCTCGATGGGACCTCTCGGTCGTCCGATCGAACCGATCGGGAACATTCCCAGGCAGGATGCCAGAGCAGCTTTTACCGAACAGGCTGAAGCGCTTGTAAACGGCGGCATCGATATCTTCATACTGGAGACATTCAACGATATCAACCAGCTAGAATGTGCGATCGAAGCCGTGCAGTCGGTTTCCGTACTTCCGATTATTGCCCAGGTCTCTTTTTCTGACGAAGCAAAAACCATATTCGGCGTTACTGCAACACAGGTAGTGACGCGGCTGGATAACTTACATGTCGATGTCATCGGGGTCAACTGTAGCACCGGCCCACAACCGATCCTTGATGAAATTGAACAGATGGCCGCGCTGACTAAAACCCGGTTATCGGCGATGCCCAACGCAGGGATGCCCAAATTGGTGGATGGCCGATTGATCTATCTGGCCTCGCCCGAGTACTTCGCCGAATACGCCAAACGATTTATCCAAACAGGAGTAAGTATTGTCGGCGGTTGTTGTGGAACCACGCCGGAACACATCCGCGCTATCAAGGCGGCAGTGAAAGCATTACGGCCGACAAGGCTTATTGATAAAGTCAAAACGATCGAGGCTCACGAGACACCAACGACGGTGACCAGAGAAGCAGTCATCAAATCTGAGTTTAACCGGAAAATAAAAGAGGGGCAATTCGTCACATCGATCGAAATCAACCCCCCGAGAAGTCCGAACTCCGAAAAGGTGATCGAAAGTTGTCTGCACATCAAGGGAAACCATGTCGATCTCGTTAATATACCAGATGGCCCTCGTGCCAGCGCTCGTATGAGTCCTCTGGCGCTAGCCACACTCATCGAATCGCAGAGCGGTTTAGAGACGATACTTCATTATACATGCAGGGATAGAAATATCTTAGGCATGCAGTCAGATCTAATGGGCGCCCACGCACTCGGATTGAGAAATATATTGATCGTAACCGGCGATCCGCCTAAATTAGGCGACTACCCGACGGCGACGGCTGTGTTTAATGTCGATTCCATCGGTCTGCTACGGATCGCAAGTAATCTAAACAACGGAATGGATCTGGCCGGCAATCCGATCGAAAGCGCCACATCATTTTACCTCGGTGCAGGTGCTAATCCGGGAGCCATCAATCGAGTAGAAGAATTCGATCGATTGAAACAAAAGATAGAAGCCGGCGCCGAATATATACTAACACAACCGATTTTCGAATCGTCTTTATTCGATCAATTTATGGACTTCATCACCCAATTTAACGTCCCTGTGCTTGCCGGCATTATGCCCCTGGCCAGCTACCGCAACGCAGAATTCCTCCATAATGAAGTCCCGGGCATGGTGATACCACTGGAAATTCGAAACCGCCTCGAAGCCGCCAGGACGAGTGACGATGCCAGAAAAATAGGCATCGAAATAGCTCAGGAAATGCTGCTGCACACCAAACCCACGGTGCAGGGCATCTATCTGATGCCCCCCTTCGGCCGTTACAACGCCGCAATCGAGGTTTTTTCAATATTGGCGGGGCGGGGCGCCCCATAGGGGCGAAAGATGTTTCGCCCCGATTTTTCGCCCATTTAAAATTCGATGCTGGGTTGAAATAAAAAGGTCAGGTTCAAACCGCGTTTTGTATTAAACGCATCGTTCGAATGATCAAACTGTACGATATCTTCCCAAAGTACTCCTCCACCGATTCTGAAAAGGACATCGCGCGACCATATTTTTAGCGGAATCTTTTTGGAATAACTGAATAGCTGACGATTAATATAGTAATTGCTCCATCCATTCTCAGTGGACACGTGAATCTCATATACGATTCGGCTGTTTTTGAGTAACGACAGCGCATGCCAGTCGTAATCAATATGATCCCGCTGCGCTGAGATCATGAATACATTCGGAGACAAATGAGTCTCATGAACTTTAATCCCTGTTCTAAAATTCCATCCGATTTCTCTTCTCCTTTTCTCATTGAATACGCCCGTCAGAATATATTCAAACTGATACCAGCAGTCGCGTACGACGATGTTATCGAGTATATGCTGATGACCCAAGGAGATCAGAAATCCCGAGAGTGCTGAGCCTGAAGGGATCAGCTGTCCTGCATCTGCTCCCTGTTCCGCTGTGTAACCAAGCAGACAGAGCGTACCCAGCATCACCGATACCGCGTACGGTTCCTGGTAACCGGTACCGACCAGTCGGATGAGGTTCATACCGGAGTAATCAAATCGCCGATATACATCATATTCATCTGTTTCGAGATAACTACTGACGGCGGCTAAGGGATGGATGGTCGCTTGCACCAACACATATCGGGGTCTCCACAATTGCTGCAGCAGGTATCGATAGATCACATCCTCTTCCGATTGCTGAAATATTGGCGTCGATGATCGTCTGGATAGATTAATAAACGAGGAAAAATAGCTTTTATACGCGTCTGCTGATACGTAATATCCATTTTCAAAGCCGCAGACGGTAAACCGTCCCCCGAAACCGATCGCATAGAGCGCACTGTCACACAATAGAAAGAAAAGACAGAGCAATAGAACTCGAGCGGACTTAACCATACACGCCTTAATCTCCGTCATTTTTAGTAAGAGGATTTATAGTAATATAACCTAAAATATAATCAATATCCACCAGAAAAAATCAGATCACCTATACATTCACCCCGAACAGCACGGCAATTCATCGACACATCCTTTTGAACGTGCAAAACGTGTTGAAGATACATCATTTAGGGGATCATGACATATTGATGTCGCGTCGATAGCAGGTCGTCAGAGGGTGAATACGCCATCGACAGGGGGTCGACGGGATATCGTCAGGGTATCGTCAGGTAATTCATTGCCCGTCCATAATCGATGTCCGTTTAATCGGAATGTTGCTTGACTTTGATCCGATTCAATGCTTTCATTAACGACCGCCTGGCACGATCGATGTCGATATCAGGTACCTTTTGCCTCATCCGATCCCGGGCTCTATCTTTGGAGCGCAGCGCTCTGTCCAGGTCGATCATCTCAGCCTCTTCAGCGGTCTCTGCTAAGACAGTCACCGTGTTCGCCAGGATCTCTAACATGCCACCACTAACCGAAAAAAACTTCATGTTTCCGGTTCCTAATCTGACACGAATCTCGCCGACAGTCAGGGCAGTTATCAGCGGAGCGTGACCGTATAAGATACCGAGATAGCCACAGATAGCGGGCACACGAACATAGGTCACCGCCGCTGTGTAGATAATCCTGGACGGAGTGATGATTTCAAGGGTGAATTCTTTAGCCGTTTTCATGATGACTCGAATCGTTTAGCGTTCTCCACCGCTTCTTCGATGCTGCCGACCATATAAAAGGCCTGTTCAGGTAAGTGATCGTATTTGCCGCTGACAAGCTCTTTGAATCCTCTCACCGTATCCTGAATGCTCACGAACCGACCCTGGCGACCCGTGTAGGCTTCGGCGACACTGAATGGTTGTGATAAGAATTTCTGTATTCGCCGTGCTCTGTTGATGATCAGTTTGTCGCTTTCGGACAGCTCTTCCATGCCAAGGATGTTGATAATGTCCTGCAATTCCTTGTATTTCTGCAAAATTGCCTTCACGGAACGAGCGGTATCATAGTGTTCCTTTCCGATGATATCAGGATCAAGGATAATCGACGTCGATTCCAACGGATCCACCGCAGGATAAATGCCCAGCTCGGACAGCTTACGCGAGAGCACGGTCGTGGCATCCAAATGCGAAAATGTTGTCGCCGGAGCGGGATCGGTTAAATCGTCTGCAGGTACATAGATAGCCTGGACTGAGGTGATCGATCCGCGGTTAGTAGAGGCAATCCTTTCCTGCAGCGCTCCCATTTCAGTCGCCAATGTCGGTTGATAACCTACTGCCGAGGGCATACGCCCCAGCAGCGCGGATACCTCCGAACCAGCCTGCGTAAACCTGAAGATATTATCGACGAACAGCAACACATCGCGACCCTCAACGTCCCTGAAATATTCTGCCACAGTCAACGCGGATAAGCCGACGCGCAATCGCGCTCCGGGTGGTTCGTTCATTTGTCCGAATATCATACTCGTTTTATTCAGCACACCGGACTCTTTCATCTCCAGCCACAGATCGTTGCCTTCTCGTGTCCTTTCACCAACGCCGGCGAACACCGAATATCCGCCATGCTGTTTGGCGATATTATGGATCAATTCCATGATCAAAACGGTCTTCCCTACTCCGGCACCGCCGAACAGACCTGTTTTACCGCCTTTCGAATAGGGTGCTAACAGATCAATTACCTTGATCCCTGTCTCAAACGCACCCTCGGAGACAACGATCTTATCGAATTCAAGCTTACCCTTGTGGATCGGTTCATAGGCCGTAGCCTTAACAGGACCCAGCTTGTCGATCGGTTCCCCGAGAAGATTCATCATCCTGCCAAGCGTCCCTGGCCCGATAGGCATCTTGATCGGACTGCCCGTATCAACCACCTGCGTCCCGCGGACCAGTCCGTCGGTCGAATCCATGGCCACGCATCGTACCACCCGGTCCCCAAGGTGATGCTGCACCTCCAGGATCAAACGCGCACCATGATGGTTGTCGACTTCCAAAGCGTTCAGAATCGCCGGTAATTCTCCTGTCTCAAACCTGACATCGACGACCGCGCCGATTATCTGTACTATTTTCCCTTGATTCACAACTATTTTCCTTTAATCCTTTCGTCTCGTTACGCCCGCGGCACCAAACAACTTCTTTTAAGCAGATGCAAAATGAGGCTCGGCGTAAAATGTCATATTGAACCGGTACAACCTTATCGTTTAACGGATCACATCCTTTACGATTTGGCTCATGCTGCAAATCAATCCCCATGCCAGTACCTACTTACTCATACTTCAACGCTTCACTGCCGCTTACGATCTCCAGAATCTCATTGGTGATGCCCTCCTGCCTCAGCTTATTATAGCTGTGTGTCAGCTCAGCTATCAGATGGTCGGCATTATCTGTAGCGTATTCCATCGACGTCATTCGTGCACCCATCTCCGCTGCTTGAGATTCCAACAGGATACGCCATAATTGAATGTTGATGTTCAGGGGACAGAGGTTGTCCAGAATGTCGATGTCATTCGGTTCGAATATAAAATCGGGCATCGCATGTTCATCACCGGGGGGCAAAGGGACGATGGGAAGCAACTGTTCAGCAACGACATCCTGCCGCGTGGCCGACTTAAATTCGTTGTACACGACATAGATTCGATCGAGTTTATTCTGGATGTAAGAGTTTTTTAATAAATTACTGATATTGACCGCATGAGAGTACTTGAGTTGTCGGAATAAAGCCACATATTCACCGATAATTTTGTAATCTCGATGAAAAAAATATGCCTCCGATTTGCGTCCGACCAGGAGTAGATTAATCTGGTCCTTATTATATTGGCCTAATAGCTCCTCCGTCCTGCGAATAATATTGTGATTGAAATTGCCGCACAAACCCTGATCTGACGTAATGACTAAAAACCCGACCTTGTTTACTTCGTCATGAACATCGAGCAACGGATGAAGCGACCTGTCCACCAGACTGGCGATATGCCCCATCAGATCGCGCATCCTCAGTGCATAGGGACGAGCATCGACGAGCATCTGCTGGGCTCGCCGCAGTCGCACTGCTGCTACCATCTTCAACGCGCGGGTGATCTGTTCAATCTTGCGGACACCACTGATACGGTGCCTGATGTCTTTCAAGTTCGACATAATATGACGTATGCTCTCATGGTTATGAAAAAAATCAACTCCTCCGATACCTGGCGGTAAAATCCTTACATGCGGCCTCCAGTTCCTGCCTCATCTCTTCTGAAAGATCCACTTCCGATTTGATTCGTCTGAGCAGCTGGTCGTATTTGACGTCCATGTATTCAAAATAATGAGCCTCTACGCTGCCGATGTCATTGATATCGACTTCATCGAGGTAACCCTGAGTGCCTAAAAACAGAATTGCAATCTGTTTCTCGATCGGTATAGTCTGGTGCTGTAGCTGTTTTAACATCTCAACTAATTTCTGTCCCCTGTTCAATTGATCGCGGGTCGATTTATCGACTTCCGAGCTGAGCTTGGCAAAGCCTTCCAGTTCGCGATATTGAGCGAGTTCCAACCGCAGTTTACCGGCTACTTTTTTCATCGCAGGGATCTGTGCGTTGCCGCCCACGCGGGACACCGATAAGCCGATGTTAATGGCGGGTCTTATGTTGGCATAAAAGAGATCGGGCTCCAGATAAATCTGCCCATCCGTTATAGAAATGACGTTGGTCGGAATATAGGCTGAGAAATCACCACCCTGAGTTTCGATAATAGGAAGGGCAGTCATCGATCCGCCGCCCAGATCATCATTCAATTTAGCCGCACGTTCCAACAGTCGCGAATGCAAGTAAAAGATATCACCCGGATAAGCTTCGCGTCCCGGTGGCCTGCGCAGCAATAGAGAGACCTGCCGATAAGCCCATGCGTGTTTCGACAGATCATCGTAGACAACCAGCGAATGCATGCCCTTATCACGAAAGTATTCACCCATGGCCGCTCCGGCATATGGTGCGATGAAGTTCAACGGAGCCGGGTCGTTCGCAGTACCCGCAATGATCGTGGTGTACTCCATGGCGTGATTCTCTGATAAGGTCTGAAATACCTTCGCTATGGTAGAGGACTTCTGACCTATGGCCACATAGATACAGTGCACGTTCTCGGTTCGTTGATTGATAATCGTATCGATCGCTAACGTGCTCTTACCGATCTGTCGATCTCCGATGATCAATTCACGTTGACCTCGTCCAATAGGAATCATGGAATCGATCGCTTTTATCCCTGTTTGCAGCGGCTCCTTAACCGGCTGTCTCTCTACAACGCCAACGGCTTTTTGCTCCAGAGGAAGGAATAGCTCAGCATGCAGCGGACCTTTCCCGTCGATCGGCTGACCCAGAGGATTAACCACACGACCTGTCAGCGACTCCCCTGCCGGTACCTGCATCACTTTACCCGTCCGCTTGACCATGTCACCCTGCTTGAGTAGTCTCTCGTCCCCGAAAAGAATGCAGCCGACATTATCCTCTTCCAGGTTCAGCGCCATTCCAAAGATATTTCCAGTAAACTCGAGAAGCTCGTTGGACATGACGTTATCAAGACCATAGATACGGGCGATACCATCCCCTAATTGTACGATCTCACCGGTCTCCTCAAATATCGATTCGCTTTGAAATTTCTCGATCTGATGCTTCAGCACGACCGAAATTTCGTTCGCTTTGATTTCCATTGATTTATCTTTTTGTTTGAATTAAAAATTGTCTTAACATTTTTGATCTACTGGATATACTCGTATTAAAAGCGGTGCCGTTAAGATAAAGCACCATACCTCCGAGGATCTTCGGATCGACCCGATTTACGATTCGGACGCGTTTATTCAGATGTTTCTCGATACGCAATTTGACCGTCTCGATCGCGTCATCGTCCAGCTCTATCGCCGTCTCGATCACGATATGCGTTATATTGCTTAGCGTTTCTAATTTATTCTGCAGTTGCTTGTAAAGCGCCAGGATGATCGAAAAACGATGATTCAAAATGAGAAGCCTGATGACGTTGATAAAAAGCGCAGAGAAACCCGCTTCTTCCAAAGCATTGAGAAATGTGGCTCTGGCAGAAGGAGATGAGAAATGCAATTCAACCGGCTCAGTGTCATTTTTGAAAAATAGTGGAATAAACCTTTTGAAATCGTTCAGCAACTCGGGGAAACGTTCATGTTCAGATGCAAGATCGTAAACTGCGTTGGCATATCGTTGTGTAACTTTGTTTATCTTCATTTTGAATGGGTGAATTCGAATAATGATCGTTCGATCAAATTAAGGTGGTCTTCTTTCGAGAGAGCCTTCTCCGTCAATTTTTCAGCGACCGCTAAGGACAGATCGACCGCATACTGTCTGAGTTCGTCGATAGCCGTCCGTTTGCTAAGCTCGATCTCCTTCCTGGCACGATCGAGCAGATGTTCAGCCTCTGTCCTCGCATTGTCCAGTATGGACTGACTAATCTTTTCGGCATTGATCTTGCTTTCTTCGATCATGGCCGTCGACTCCTGTCGGGCATCCTGGAGCAGTTTGTCCTGCTCCTCTCTCATCTTTATCGCTTCGATTCGGTTCGATTCCGCCTGCTCTAACGCATCACTGATCTTGTTCTCCCTCTCTTCCAGCGTTTTTAAAATCGGAGCCCATGCATATTTACGTAAGACGATCAGTACGATAACGAATGTTAAAACAGTCCAAAAGATCGTACCACTCTGTGGATTGAATAAATCCATTGTGCGTTTCACCACCCTTACATTGTATCATCAGTTGTTTATTTAAAAACTAACAGGAAATATATGATCAGCGCCAGCAGGGCGATACCCTCGATCATGGCCGCTGTAATCACTACAACCCCTCTTATATCATTGGCAGATTCCGGTTGCCGAGCGATATTTTCCATACTCGACTTAGCAATTACACTTATACCGTAAGCGCCAGCCCATACCGCTCCGATTGCACCAATCCCAGCGGCGAGAAACGCTATTGCTCTTTCCCACATATTAACTCCTATTGTTGTATATATTATTGTTCTTCCTGACTCTAATGATTTGGCCGGATGGCCAACCCTACAAACACGGCGGAGAGTATGGTGAAAATATATGCCTGAATCACTGCTATCAAAATCTCCAGGAGACTGATAAATATGATTCCAAATACAGGAAAAGGAGAAATAAGTAAATTCTTGAACATGAATATTAAACTCAAGATAGCAAAAATCACAAGGTGTCCAGCCACCATATTGACAAACAATCGAATGGCCAGCGACAAATGCTTGGTGAACATACTCATTATTTCGATGATGAAAATGATCGGAATCATCGCTTTGGGTACGTCACCCGGCACAAAAGATTTAAAATAACCAACGAATCCGTAATGCCGCATGGCAGAATATTGCACTAACATCATGGTGAACAACGCGAGCGCGAGCGTGACCGAGATATCTCCTGTCGCCGTCGACCCCATCGGTACTAATCCCAGTAAATTGCACGTAATCACAAAGAAGAAGGCGGTCAGAAAATAAGGAGCATATCTGTTCGCATCTTTGCCCAATTGGGGCTCGATCACGTTTTCCTTTAGAAATACGATAATCCACTCGATAAAATTAATCGGACCGCGAGGGACCAAAGATTTGCTGCGTACAATCAACGGTAAACTGATCATCAGTACCATGGCGGCTAACCATAGCATAATGACATGCTTGGTAATCGATAGATCAAAACCTAACAGATTCAAAGGAATCACTACCTGGTCTCGAACATGATGCATGATGTAATCCTGTATATCGGGATTCCCTTGCCCTATTCCATGCTCGCCCTTAGCATAGAAGGAAATTGCGGCGTGACCTAATTTAAATAAAATCTCTTTCATATATTTTCAATACTCTTATGTTGAACTTTGTCTCTGTTAATATAAATCGTTCATGACGTTTACTTCATTCACTGTGAATCGGACTGGACGACGCAGGTGTCGTCGTACATACTACTATCCTTACCCTAATTGCAATCGTATTAAACCGAACAATGAAGTCAATTGCAAACTTAAACAATGCTGTTTATAATGGTTTTATATGTGCCCACGCAAGGATAGAAAGACTTGAGGTAACAACCCGATACTCGTTACTTACCCTATTTACATCTCAAGTAAACCTTCATCACCGAATATAAGATAGAACGATGATAACACATTGGATATTAAAACGAGGTGCAAAAGAAATAGCAGAAAATCACCTTATCATTTTCTGAAGAATATATATCAATCATTATATTCCAATAAATAAACTAAAATATACATAAGGAATATTTAAAAGTCAAGGAAATTATCGATATTTTTTTGAAATGGTAACATCATTACCCATTGATCAGGGTGATTCCTTGAAAAGTGTTTATTTTCTCTACACCTTCATCTATTTGAATTTCATTAATTTATCATACCTATCAAATTGTGTGGAATTACTCTACAGTTTATTCAGGCGTTACGTATAGCGCTCTCCTATCGATCTACTACATCAGAGAACCGACCGTTCGCCGTCAGCACGGTCAGTGTATTGACTAATATATTAATAATTATCAAGATAAAGGGTAGATACCACGATGTTTTTATACTGATAAGGAGTCGATTGAGTCATGAAAAGGATGCTTAGTTTAAGAGTTTCTTTTGGTATGTGGTTTGCTATATTACACAGATTAAAATATAGGAACTATAATTTAAGACGTCTAAGGGGTTTCGATGGTTACCAGTCCAGCACACGTTCTCATGATAACGAATCAGGATAAGGATAAATATCTTGATCTATTGGCCTATTTAGAGGAACGTGGATACGAGATGATCATAGAAAATGATTGGGGCGCAAGCATCGAACGGGTTCAGGATCAGGTTTTCAATGTGATCGTTCTGGATACGAGTGTTAAAGGTATCGATATACCTCAGGCGATCCATATTTTCAGAAATTTCGATCCGAATGTTAAAATCATCGTGAAGACGCATAACAGCACCAGACAATTGGAATCAGAGATCAGGAAGGAAAAGATATATTATTATCATATCGATTCATTCGATTCGAACGACTTAAAATTGGCTATTCGAAGTGCCATCGAGCAACCGAGTAAATACAATGAAGTGCCTCGATGAGCAGTGGCGATGAATTAAGTTAAAATGTGTAGACGATTATTAACAGAAAACAGATGAAACAAATAATTAACCATAATATAGGAGCGAAGAGTTAATCTATGATGCAGATCGAAGTCAACAACAAAAAAATCCAGGCAGAACCAGGTGAAATGATCCTGACGGCTCTTAAGCGAGCGGGTATTCACGTACCAACGCTTTGCTATCTTGAAAAGTTACCCCCTGCAGGCAGATGCAGAATTTGTGTCGTTGAAGTTGAAGGACGTAAGGATCTTGTCACAGCATGTTCCACTCCTGTACAAGAAAACATGAAAATTAAGACTCACTCACCTCGTGTTTTAAACACACGCAAAAAGATCTTAGAGTTACTATTATCCAACCATCCGGACGATTGTTTATATTGTGTTCGCAACGGTCAGTGCGATCTTCGGCAGTTAGCCGATGAAATGTACATTCGTACCCGCGACCTGCCCCGAAATGTAAAGAAGGGCGAGATTGATACCTCGAGCCTGTCGATCGTTCGCGAACCAAGCAAGTGTATTTTATGCGGACGATGTGTAAGGGTATGCGCTGAGATTCAGACCGTTAATGCTATCGAAATCATGCAGCGTGGATCATTAGCCTACGTGGGTATCGAAGATGACAAGGGGATGGGAGAATCGTGGTGTATCAATTGCGGGCAATGCGTTGTCGTTTGTCCTACTGGCGCACTGGCAGAGAAAAGCCACGTCGAAATGGTCAAAGATGCGTTGGGTGATCCTAAAAAATATGTCGTCGTACAGCATGCACCATCGATTTCAGTGACACTGGCAGAAGAATTCGGATTCCCCGTCGGAACAGACGTCGATTGTCTCATGGTAGCGGCGTTCCGTGCAATGGGCTTCGATCGTGTATTCGATACCTCATTCTCAGCAGATTTGACGATCATGGAAGAGGGCTCAGAGCTCGTTCATCGCTTGTTACACGGAGGCAAGTTGCCGATGATGACCAGTTGTTCACCAGGCTGGGTTAAATTCGTTGAGCAATTCTACCCGGAGCTTACTGAGAATGTATCCACATGCAAGAGTCCCCAACAGATGATGGGAGCCATCATCAAGAGTTTCTTCTCCGAGCGTGAAAACATCAAACCCGAGGATATTTTCAGCGTATCGATCATGCCATGCACGGCCAAGAAATTCGAAGCTAACCGACCCGAAATGGGAAGAAACGGCGTGTCCGATGTGGATGCCGTACTCACCACACGCGAATTGGCGGAGTTGATCCGGCTTTACGGTATCGACTTCAAGTCGTTGAAGCCCGAGGAAGCGGATGATCCTTTCGGTCAGCGCACCACAGCGGGAAAGATCTTTGGAGCCAGCGGTGGTGTAATGGAAGCTGCTCTTCGATCGGGCTATTTTTTGGTCACCGGCAAAGAGCTGGAAGATCTCTCCATTGAGCCTGTTCGTGGTCTGGAGGGGATCAGGGAGGCCAAGATTAAAGTCAACGACCTCGAGCTTCATGTGGCCGTTACCAGCGGTCTCGGCAACGCGCGCAAACTGATGGACCAGGTGCGTGCGGGTAGAAAAGACCTTCATTTCATAGAAATCATGACCTGTCCTGGTGGATGTATCGCCGGAGGCGGACAACCGCGAAATGCAGATTTCGAGAAATTTAAGGCCAGGGCACAATCTCTCTACACCATCGATAAGAATGAAGAGATTCGGGTCTCCCATAAAAATCCGTCGATCATCCGTCTCTACGATGAATTCCTCGGAAAACCATTGGGTGAGAAGAGCCATAAGCTACTACATACGCATTATAAGAAGAGAGAATTATATAACTAATCGTAATACAGCGATTTAAAATTGGAGGATTAATTCCATGTCTACAACACCCTCACCACATGTCGTGGGAGATAAAGAATATAAGCTGAGTCAGCAATTAAAAGACAAGATCACGGATCTGTCAGCTCAGTATCCGGAGAAAAATTCCGTCATCATTCCAGCGCTGCACTTAATTCAGGATGAATTCGGATGGGTTCCTCCTGCTGCGATGAGGCAAATGGCTCAGCTCTTGAACATCGCATCCAACACGGTCTTCGGCGTCGCTTCATTCTACACGATGTTCAATAACAAGCCGGTCGGTAGATACCATATCCAAATTTGCAGAAACATCGCCTGCTCTCTCAACGGTTCGAAAGAATTATTAGAACATATCATGAAAAAGCTCGGAATCCAAATAGGCGAGGTTTCCAATGATGGCAAATTTTCCGTCAGTACTGTCGAATGTTTAGGTGCATGCGGATCAGCGCCTGTCATGATGGTCAACGATGTATATTATGAAAATCTAACCGAAAAGAAAGTTGATCAGATAATTAAATCTTTAGAATAATAGGAGTCTCTATCTATGATTTCAGAAAAGAAAGCATTGACTCGGCACGCAGACGTACCGGGCATGGACGTAATAGATCATTACATCAAAGACGGCGGATATCAAGGACTTGAGAAAGCCTTGAAACGCGTGCCCCAGGATATCGTCGAAGAGGTCAAAAAATCATTTTTAAGGGGTCGCGGCGGTGCCGGCTTCCCGACCGGTCTCAAGTGGTCGTTT
This sequence comes from Candidatus Zhuqueibacterota bacterium, assembly GCA_016926625.1. Lineage (GTDB taxonomy): Bacteria > Zhuqueibacterota > Zhuqueibacteria > Thermofontimicrobiales > Thiofontviventaceae > Thiofontadaptatus. The sequence continues at coordinate 21,995 of JAFGOE010000131.1, read as the reverse complement.
CTGCCCAAAGAGAAAACGAAACCCTTCTATTTGGTATGCAACGCCGATGAAGGCGAACCGGGTACATTCAAGGATCGCATTATCATGGAAAACGATCCGTTCCTGCTGATCGAAGGCATGACAATCACCGGATATGCAATTCGGGCCGACCTGGGCTTCATCTATATCCGTGGTGAATTTAAATGGATCGCTGAGAAGCTCGAAAAGGCCATTGAGCAGGCTAAAAAGAAGAATCTACTCGGTAAGAACATCCTTAATTCCAATTATTGTTTCGATATAAAAGTCATGAGAGGCGCGGGCGCTTACATCTGTGGCGAAGAAACGGCTCTGCTCGAATCGATCGAGGGTAAACGCGGCGAGCCACGTACCAAACCTCCGTTTCCTGCTAATGTGGGCCTGTATGGTTGTCCCACTATCGTCAATAACGTAGAAACACTGGCCTGCATTCCGTTCATCCTGCAACATGATGCAGAGACATTTAAGCTCATGGGCTCATTCCAGGCCGCCGGAACTAAACTTTACGGCATATCAGGTCATGTCAATAAACCTGGCGTCTACGAGTATCCCATGGGGACAAATTTAAAAGATTTGATCCAGTACGCCGCCGGAGGAGTGAAAAACAGCAAGAAATTGAAGGCGGTTATCCCGGGCGGCCTCTCGGCTACCATTCTTAAAGCCGACGAGATCGATGTCAATATGGACTTCGATTCGTGCCTTAAAAAGGACACGATGCTCGGTTCCGGAGGGATCATCGTCATGGATGAGGATACCTCAATTCCTGAAGTCGCTATGACCACTATTAACTTTTTTACACATGAATCATGCGGACAATGCGCACCCTGTAGAGAGGGCCTCGCTAAAATTCAACAAATCTTGAAAAATTTGCTGGCTGGAAACGGTACTGCCAACGATTTGAAAACGATTGACGAATTAGCCAATATCATCAACGGTTCTACTCTCTGTCCACTGGGAGAAGCCGGTGCTTTGGCTGTCAATGCGATGATTCAGAAATTTAGACCCGAATTCGAATCATTGGTAAATTAATCTGGAGGTTTTAAAAATGTCTGACACAAAAAAAATACTCATCATAGATGATGATATGGATTTTAGAGAAACTGCGAAGATCATTCTAGAGTCGGAAAATTACGAAGTACTCGAAGCTGCTGACGGTGAATCTGGCCTCGATATGATTAAAACAGAAAAACCTGATTTCATTTTCCTCGATGTGATGATGGAAGAAGTCGATACCGGTTATAAAATGGCCGATAAAATTGAACAATTGAACCTGGAAACCCCGGTGGTTATTCTGTCATCGTTCGCAGATGCTGCAAAAAATATGTTCGATGTCAGCCAGATTCCGGTCAAAGAGTATTTGCAAAAACCTATTAAATCTGACGCATTACTCGCTGTCGTTCATAAATATCTGTAATAAATCGTTGCCCCGAACATGGGTTTGACGCGAATTTCATATCGCACGATAACGCGGTACAATGAGTAAAATCGTTGATGAACAGCAACATCATTGCTGCAGAAGTTTATCAATCGCGATGCGGTTCTCTCGATCCGGACACTCAACACATCAGTTGAGTTTCCGGATCTAATCCAATCATTTCTCCTTGTGCTTTCCTGATTTGAAAAATCCTGCTTGACATTTTTCCTTAATATGATTAACTTTACAAATAATGTAAAAAATCAACATATAAAACAATGAATGATGTTTATTCGCCTTATCAGAGAATAGCAACCAGGCGGAGCCGGGCAAGAATCGAATGTAAGACTGGACCTGTGTTTCGAATATTTGCTTGAATGCAACTCATCGATGAGTAATTTGAATATAAATTATGATACGACCTGTTAAATCTTTTCTACATGGTTTATCCCTGAAAAGCAAACTGATCTCGGTCTATGTGATATGTCTTGTGCTAGGTGGATTGTCGATAACGTTTGTCGGCTCGCTTATTATCGACCGAGCCCTGATGCATCAGGCACAAAATAACATCTCGCAAGATCTGGCTATCCTAAAAATGGCTTACGAGAACGATGGGAAATTGCTGAAGAAGCTGTTTACAATTTACGCAACTGACATCGCCCAACAATTATCTAAAGGCACCATCGATCAGCCTGACCTGCGTCGTGTGATGAACGAACTAGATCTCAGCTTCATCGGTGCAACCGGCGGTCAGGACCAGAGTAAAGCTGACAATGATGATCGCGATAGCGATACAACAAATAGCACCTGGATTCATGCCGTGAAATACAACGATGAGAGTGAAGTCGATATATCGTATGAACTCATCGATGACCGTTTCTTTTCAGCGTTCAGGACACTGCTGATCGATTCAACCGCGACACCTCAAAACGAGACAATCTTGTGCCACGTCATCAGTTATCCGATAAGGGATGATAACCATAATCTCACGAATATCATTTATGCGGGAAGAATATTGAACCACCGCTACGATCCCATCGACCACATCGAAGATTTAGTAAACAGCGATCTTATCGAACTCGGAATCATCGCCATGAGCATGGGTGATCGGATTATCGCATCGAATTCAATCGCATCTCTCGGGAAGAGAATAACTGATTACGCATTACCGCCGGAGATCTTAAAAATGGTCGCTACCGGTTCAACTTACACTGCCGATGACGTCATCATTTTAAATGAAAAATATATCACTCGTTTTGAACCGATCCGGAATGCCGAAGGTTACACCATCGGAGTCTTCTTAAGCGGAATATCCAAACAAACCTATTTATCGATTCGAAACCGTCTGATGTACCTGTTTCTGAGTATCGCTGCGATCGGTTGTGTTCTGATCGTGTTTGTAAGTTACATCGTGACCCATCATATCACCAGCCCTTTGGGGAAAATGGTAAAGATCGCCCAATCCATCACCGATGGAAATCTCGATCAAGAGTTTGTAGTCCATTCCAATGATGAGATAGGACAATTGAGCTCTTCCTTGAATTTAATGGTGCAAAGTCTGAAAAATATGAGAGCTGAACTGGAAAACTGGGGTGAGACGCTCACGCAGAAAGTCAAATCGAGAACTGAAGAATTACAGAACATTCAAAACAAGATCATGCAAACGGAATGTTTAGCATCGATTGGTCAATTAGCGGCGGGAGTCGCTCATGAGATCAATAATCCTCTCGGCGGCATCCTGGTGCTCAGTTCATTGACCATTGAGAATCTAACAGAGGACGATCCGAACCGTAAAAACCTCGAGGAGATCGTCAAACAGACCATTCGCTGCCGGGACATCGTGAAGAGTCTGCTGGAATTTTCGCGACAGGCCGACGCTAAATTATCCAGAATCAATATCATATCTGTTCTGGATCATACGTTAACACTATTGGAAAATCAGCAGATATTCAATCAGATCACAATCAAGAAGATCTACGATAAGGATGTCCCCCTGGTGGAAGTCGATGAGTCGCAGTTCCAACAGGTATTTACGAATATTATTCTGAATGCTGTCCAGGCGATGAACTATCAGGGGATATTAGAGTTGAAAATTATTTATAACAAAGAATCGAAAATCATCAAGATAAGTATTGAAGATAATGGTAAGGGGATACCCCGAGAGATCATCGATAAAATATTTGAACCGTTCTTCACTACGAAGAAAGTGGGTGAAGGGACGGGATTGGGTTTATCGATTGCATACGGCATCGTGACAAAGCACAATGGTAGAATGTATGTGAACAGCGAAGTGGGGCTGGGATCTACATTTACCATCGAACTACCTTCAGTCGAGTGAGAATCAGATAGTCTTTTCGACATGTACGGAAAAGAGAGTGAGTTTATGGCCAGAAAGTTAAATATATTAGTTGCAGACGACGAGGAATCGATCCGATTGGGTTTCGAGCAACTGCTTTCCAGGGATGGGTACAATTTTACCATCGTGGATGACGGCGAAAAAGCATTGCAGGCGATTGAGAAGACAGACTATGATATCATATTTCTCGATTTTAAAATGCCATTGTTAGATGGTATCGAGGTTTTAAAGCAGATTAAACAACGATCAATAAAGACCGAAGTGGTCATTATCACTGCATATGGTACGATCAAGACCGCGGTCGAAGCGATAAAACTGGGTGCATATGATTACATCACCAAACCTTTTCTTCCTGATACGATCAGAAAAGTCATCAATAAGATAATCGAAAAAAAGAACCTGCTAAGCGGTGTTAGTACCAGAAACCTGGAAATCGAGTATGGCGATAACAAAGACATCATCATTGGTGTAAGTCCCAAAATGCAGGAAATCTACGAGTTGATACACAAGGTAGCACCAACGGATAGCACCGTTTTGATCACAGGCGAGAGCGGTACAGGCAAGGAGCTAATAGCCAAAGCGATTCATTACAATAGTTTGCGTAAAGAGAAGCCTTTCTTAACCGTCGATTGCGGATCGTTAGTCGAAACGCTTTTTGAGAGTGAATTATTCGGGCATGTTAAGGGATCGTTCACCGGCGCGATAGCGACCAAGCATGGCAGTTTCGAACTAGCACATCAGGGGACGTTCTTCCTGGATGAGATCAGCAATATTTCATTAAGTATACAGGCGAAGATTTTAAGAGCTATTCAGGAAAAGGAGATCAAACGAGTCGGTGCAACCGACATGGTCAAGGTGGACGTACGTGTCCTTGCGGCGACAAACATCGATTTACGAAAGCTGGTCGATGAGGGAAAGTTTCGCGAGGATCTTTTTTATCGTCTCAGTGTGATTCCTATTTACCTTCCCGCGTTGAGGGAGCGCAAGGAAGACATTTTGCCTCTGGCCTTCCACTTCCTTAAAAAATACAATATGAAAAGAAAGCGTAAAATCGAGGCCATATCGGAAGCCGTTCAGAAGATATTACTCGCCTACAATTGGCCGGGCAATGTCAGGGAACTCGAAAATGTAATCGAGCGAGCCGTCGTGATCGAGGACATGTTGGAGATAACCACGGCGAGTCTTCCCACTCATCTCCAGGAGATTGAAAATACGTTAACCGGGAAAGAGGTGCAGGAAAATATCAGAAGCCTCGATGAGCTGGAGCGAGAGCATATTCAAAAAGTGTTAAGGGCAACGAATGGGAATCGATCGAAAAGCGCGCGAATTCTGGGGATTGACAGGAAAACGTTGTACGATAAATTGAAACGATATCAGATCGAATAAAAAAGCGGTCAATGAATTTCTCTGTTCGCTTGCGTACAGAGAATATCATCAACCGCGTTCTATTTTTTCAGGAATGGATATTATTCAGCTTCTTCTTCGTCGCTTGCTTTTTTACCCTTTTCTTTTTTCTTGGTCGTAGCGACTTTCTTTTCCTTCTTCACTCCTTCATAACCGACCAATTCAAGATAAGCCATCGAAGCACCATCACCGATGCGTTCGCCAAGTTTAACGATTCTGGTGTATCCGCCGTTTCGATTGGCATACTCGCCCGAGATCTCATCGAACAATGTCTTCACGGCTTGTTTATTATTCAATTTACTATAGACATGCCGTCTCGCGGCGACTGTACCCTTCTTCGCGAACGTGATCATCCTCTCGGCAAACTTGCGAGCCTCTTTCGCCTTGACTAACGTTGTTTTCACCTTCTTATATTCAATCAGCGAAATGGTTAAATTGGCGAGCACGGCGCGACGGTGGCTGGTGGTCCGACTCAATCTATTCCCTGCAACTCTGTGTCTCATGATCTTTAACCCTTACTATTTTAATCGGCGTCGGATTTCAAGTACTTATCGACATCCATACCGAAATGAAGTCCTTTTTCATCTAATATTTTATTTAATTCGGTGAGAGATTTTCTGCCGAAATTACGGAATTTAAGCATCTCCTGCTCATCTCGTCTCACGAGGTCACTGATGGTCTTTATGTTCGCGGCCATCAAACAGTTATGTGAACGGACGGATAATTCTAATTCATCGACGCTCATTTTCAACAACTTACGAATTCTCAACGCTTCTTCATCGACTTCCGAGGTGACTTCCTCTTCGGGTTCGATGTCGAAGTTTATGAACAGCTGGATATGATCCTTCAGGATCTTACCGGCGTATGTCAACGCGTCATCCGGAGTAATAGAACCATCGGTGAAAATCTCCATGATCAGCTTCTCATATTCGATTCGCTGTCCGACCCGTGTCTTTTCAACGGTATAATTCACGTTGATGATCGGTGAGAAGATGGAATCGATCGGGATAGTCCCTATCGGTTGATCTGGCAACTTGTTTTCCTCTGCCGTTACATATCCTTTTCCCCTACCGATACGTAATTCGAGAGTAAAATCCGCATCTGCATTCAAAGATGCAATATGTTTATCGGGGTTCAGGATCTCGAAATCAGTAGTCCCGTTTTGCAGATCACCCGCTTTAAATTCGGCAGGACCGATGAGGTGCAGTGATATTTTTTCCGGTTTTTTATTCAGAAGTTTTATCCGAACTTCCTTCAGATTTAAAATAATCGTTGCAACGTCTTCGACTACTCCTTCGATAGTGGAAAATTCATGAAACACATTATCCACACGAATCATCGTGATGGCAGCACCTTGCAATGAAGACAGAAGAACACGTCGCAGGGCATTGCCTATGGTAGTGCCGAAACCTCTCTCGAGTGGTTGCACCGTAAATTTTCCATATGTGTTAGTGTATGTCGCTTCGTCGAGCTCGATATTTTCTGGCATACGTAGATATGGCCAATTCATTCTCTTACCTCAATCTATGTATAAAATTTAAATAGTTGAATTTGGGACCGGTTCACTGCGCTGCCCAGTCGACAATCTGTTCCCCATACAATACGTTCGGCATTCTTCAGCGCTGTCGATCGGTTCCGTTTTGATTCTCCATTCAGGATTTAGTCCAACTTCGCTCTGATAGAGTTACAACCGCATGGGGCATAGCGAAGTCGGATAAAGTTCCGCCTGGCGGAAAACTTTACTTCGAATATAACTCAACAATTAATTGTTCGTTAACAGGTGTCGGGATGTCCTCTCGGTTCGGAATATTCATGAACACACCCGTCAGGTTCGGTTTATCAAGGCTCAACCAGGGGTATTGCTTCCCCTCTTTGACCCGTCTCATGGCACCATGTATAACGGCTAATTTTTTGCTTTTATCTCTAACCTTAATCTCGTCTCCTGCATTAATCAGATAGGAAGGGATATCAACGATCTTATCGTTAACGGTAAAATGACGATGCCTGACCAATTGTCTGGCAGCATCACGTGACGGAGCAAATCCCAGTCTATATACGACATTATCCAATCGACGTTCAAGCAATTTCAACAAGTTTTCACCCGTGATACCCTTTTCACGTTCTGCTTTTTCGAAATAATTTTTGAACTGTTTCTCAAGAATTCCATATATTCGACGTACCTTCTGTTTCTCTCTAAGCTGCACGCCGTATTCCGATTTCTTGAATCGTCTGGTTCTACCATGCTGTCCGGGAGCGTATCCTTTTTTCTCGAACGGACATTTATTAGAATAACATTTCACGCCCTTTAAAAAGAGCTTCTGTTCTTCACGACGACATAATTTACACGAGGCTTCTATATATCGTGCCATTCATTTTCCTCCAAGTTATACGCGACGTCGCTTCGGTGGTCGACATCCATTATGCGGGATCGGTGTTACGTCTTTGATAGCTGTAATTTCCAGGCCTGCAGCTTGTAACGATCGTACTGCGGCCTCTCGGCCAGATCCCGGCCCTTTTACTAAAACTTCAACTCGCTTTAATCCGAGTTCCATTGCTTCTTTAGCTGCACTTTCCGCACTCATCTGTGCTGAATAAGGAGTGCTTTTCCTGGAACCCTTAAAACCGACACGTCCTGCGGAAGCCCATGATATCACATTTCCGTAATTATCTGTCAATGTAACGACCGTATTATTGAAGGTGGATCTGATATGAGCGACACCGTTCGCTTCAACCTTCTCACGTTTCTTTGTTCTTTTTCTCTTTGGACTGGCCAAATTAAACCTCCGTTATTATTTGCCTTTCTTCTTGACACTTATGGTACGACGCTTACCTGAGCGGGTTCGCGCATTGGTGTGAGTACGCTGACCACGAACCGGCAATCCTCTTCTATGTCGAATACCACGATAACAACCAATTTCGATCAGTCGCTTAATATTCATCGCCACTTCAGTTCTTAAAGAACCTTCGACCTTATAATCAGCGATCACGGTCCTTAATCGCGCGACCTCATCGCTCGATAAATCTTTAACACGTGTATCCGGATTCACATCGGATTTACTGAGTATCTCGTGTGACGTCGGTAGTCCGATACCGAAGATGTATGTTAAAGCGACCTCTATTCGTTTATCTTTTGGAAGGTCTATTCCTGAGATACGAGCCAAATTTGCCTCCTGCTATTTATTAACCTTGCCGTTGTTTGTGACGCGGGTTCTTGCAGATAACCAGCACCCGACCTTTTCGCTTTATTATTTTGCAACTGTCACATATTTTTTTTACTGAAGATCTTACTTTCATTGTCTTCTCTCTCTCGTTTCCTATTTATAACGATATGTAATTCTTCCGCGGTTTAAATCGTACGGTGATAACTCGACCATCACCTTGTCACCTGGCAATATCTTGATGAAATGCATTCGCATCTTTCCTGAGATGTGAGCCAAAACCTGATGACCATTTTCTAATTCGACGATAAACGATGCATTTGGAAGAGTTTCGATAATTGTTCCATCAACTTTTATCGCTTCTTCTTTGGGCATATATCCTCTCTAAATAAATTATTCAACCAATTACCGATAAAATCTCCGGATCGCCTGCCGTAATTGCAATCGTATGCTCAAAATGGGCCGAAGGCATACCGTCCTTCGTGTATATCGTCCACGAATCATCCGCCACCACGACCTGAAATGAACCCATGTTGACCATCGGTTCGATTGCAAACACCATGCCTGGCTTAAGACGTGGTCCTCTGTTCGGTTCTCCGTAATTCGGGATTTGAGGATCCTCATGAAGCTTTCGCCCGACACCATGTCCTACCAGGTCACGCACGACCGAAAAATTTTCTCGTTCCACATGTGTCTGTATCGCGTTCGAGATATCAGACAACCGATTCCCTACCCGTGCCTCATCAATCCCCTTTAACAGCGCTTCTTCTGTCACTCGCAGTAATTTCTTTTTATCATCCGTTATGGCCCCCACTGCAAACGTCCTCGCCGCATCCCCATAATAATTGTTCAATATCACTCCGATGTCGATGCTGACGATCTGTCCTTCCTCCAGTGTTCGCTCACCGGGTATGCCGTGCACCACCTCTTTGTCGATCGAAACACAAATATTGCCCGGATACCCGTTATAATTCTTGAAAGCCGAGATGCCGCCTCTGCTCTGAATATGGTCGAGTACGACATCGTCCAACTCCTTTGTCTTTACCCCTGGTTTAATGTACGGCTTAACGAGATCGAAACATTCAGCAATTATCCGAGAACTCTTCCTGATCAAATCGACTTCCCGCTGACTCTTGATAATAATCATGGGTGATCCAGAAACTCCCGTATTGAATGCTGTATTTCGTCTATCGTTCCGTTACCGTCAAACACCTTTAGTTTCCCCTGCCGCTTATAATAACTTCGTAACGGCTTTGTTTTTTCATCGTATACTTCGAGGCGATTGATCACCGTCTCTTCGGTATCATCACTGCGCTGCCAGATCTCTCCACCGCATTCTTTGCAGACCATCGATGCTGGCGGTGGGTTTGTGATCACATTGTAAAGCTTACCACATCTGCGACAGACGCGGCGGCTTGTTAACCGCTGCACCAGAAGATCTCCGCTCACATTCAGGTTCAGTACGTAGTCCAAATCATCACTGTCTTCAGCTAACATTTGATCCAGAGCCCTGGCTTGCGGTACGGTTCGCGGAAATCCATCTAAAATAAATCCGGCTTCACAGTCCGATTCCTGAATTCTTTCTCTGACGATTCCGATCATGACGTCATCGGGGACCAGGTCTCCGGCCTCCATATATTTTTTCGCTTCGATTCCCAACTTTGTCTGGTTCGACACAGCCTGTCGCAAAATATCGCCGGTCGATATGTTGGGGATTCCCAGGTAATTGGCTAATTGATAACCCTGTGTCCCTTTTCCGCTGCCCGGCGCCCCTAGCATGACCAATTTCATCTTTAAGTAACCGCTCCTCCCTATCTTCTTCCTCGTAATTTCCCCGACTTCATGAATCCGTCATAGTGTCTCATCAACAGGTGCGACTCTACTTGCTGCAATGTGTCCAGAGCGACGCCAACGATGATCAGCAACGACGTTCCGCCGAAAAATGAAGCAAACTCAAAATTCACCTTGGTAAACTTCACGATAAAATACGGGAATATGGCCACGATCGCCAGGAAAATTGAACCTGGTAACGTTATTTTCGTCAATATGTTATCGATAAATTCAGCCGTCCGTTTACCAGGACGGACACCGGGGATAAATCCGCCGTGCTTTTTCATGTTATCCGCCACATCGACAGGATTAAGGGCGATGGCAGTATAGAAATAGGTAAAGAACACGATCATACCACCGTAAAGAAGCCAGTAGACGATAGATTGAACGTCAAAATAGCGCACGATCGAATCGACGAAATCGCTGTTCGGAAAGAACGTCTTTATCGTCTGTGGAAAGAACATAATGGACTGTGCAAATATGATCGGCATAACGCCAGCCGTATTGACACGGAGTGGTATATGGGTGCTTTGACCGCCGTAGATCTTTCTTCCGATAACCCGTTTCGCATATTGCACCGGTATTTTCCTTGTGCCCTGGGTTAACAACACAACAGCAGCGATGGTTACAATCATCAACCCTAACAGGAACAACTCCGTTAGCGGTGCTCTGTTGCCGCTCTGAACCTGCACAACTTCTGAGAAGATGGCATTGGGCAGCCGGGCAATAATTCCCACCATGATGATCAATGAGATTCCGTTCCCGATACCACGTTCGGTAATCTGCTCACCCAGCCACATGATCATCACACATCCGGTTGCCATCGTAATCATGGTCAGTAACTTAAACCCGATACCAGGACTCGGTACGACCAGCTGGCCCGATATAGCGCTCGGCCCGATGTTCTCCAGGAACAAGGCCAGTCCATACGCTTGCATTGCGGAGATCAAAACCGTTCCGTAACGCGTGTACTGGGTGATCTTCTTTCTTCCCTCTTCGCCTTCCTTTTGCAATTTTTGGAAGTAGGGAACAACAGCACCTAATAACTGCAGGATAATCGATGCAGAGATGTAAGGCATGATACCCAGAGCGAAAATAGTAGCTCGCATAAACGCTCCGCCGGCAAACATGTCCCACAGTCCGAATAGTCCGCCACCCTGTGCCTGCTCAAAAAACTCAAACAGAGCCTGGGCATTGATACCCGGCACCGGGACATGACCACCGATACGATAGACAATTAAAATGGCCAGCGTAAACAGGATTCGCTTCTTTAACTCAGGAATTTTAAAGATGCTTTGAAAACTCTTCATCATAGGATATTAATCCTCCCTTGAGCGGCTTCTATCTTTTCAATGGCCGACTTTGTAAACGCGTGAGCTGATATTTCGATGCCCCGTTTGATTTCACCATCACCCAACACCTTCACTGGCACGTTTTTCTTACGAATCACACGGTTCTCATACAATACCACAGGATCAATCTTTTTCAGTTTACCCAATTTTTCAAGATCCCTTAAATTCACCAACTGGTATCGTTTCTTGAATATATTATTAAAACCACGTTTCGGCATCTGTCGCTGCAGAGGGGTTTGACCACCCTCGAATCCGAGCTTACTTTTAAAACCGGCGCGCGAGCGCGCACCTTTATGCCCACGACACGATGTACCGCCATGGCCAGATCCTATTCCGCGTCCGACTCTCTTCCTGTTTTTACGAGAGTCAGAGGCATATTGTAAAGTTCCTAAATCCATAATTCCCTCTATATTAGCTTACTTCTTCGACATGAACGAGATGCGATATCTTGTTCGCCATACCTCTTATTTGCGGCGTGTCATTATGAATGACCGATTGATGCATTCTTCTCAGGCCAAGAGCTTCAACTGTCAATTTCTGCTTCTTATTATAGCCGATAATGCTTTTCTTTAAGGTAATTTTTAATTTTTTCGTCATGATAAAACCCAATAAAATTAATCTAAAACGATTCTAAAACCTGTGGCGCCCTCCGGACATACCCGGGCGACGTCAGTCACTGTTCAATCCTAATAATTTATCGCGACAGGGGTCTTTCGAAAACTTCTTTAATGGAGATATCTCTCTTTCGCGCAACCGTGGATGCATTGACCATATTCTCCAAAGCAGCCATCGTCGCTTTGACAACGTTATGCGGATTCGAAGAACCCAACGACTTCGTCAGGATGTCCTGCACTCCGACGGATTCCAGAATAGCACGTACCGGACCTCCGGCGATCACACCGGTTCCCGGTGATGCGGGCTGCAAATAAACTCGACCGGCGCCGTATTTACCCGTGATCGCATGCGGTATCGTTCCCTTGATAATGGGGATCATGACCAGATTCTTTTTAGCATTATCCGTTGCTTTTGCGATCGCATCGGCGACTTCATTCGCTTTTCCGTGACCAACACCGACGTGTCCGTTCCCGTCACCCACGACCACGATGGCTGTAAAACTGAAGCGACGACCACCTTTTACGACTTTCGCCACACGATTTACACTGATGGGCCGTTCCTTTAAATCTAATTCATTAGGATTTATTCGTTCAACTTTTTTCACAGAAATAGATCTCCATTAAATAATTAAAATTTCAGGCCGCCTTCTCGAGCACCTTCTGCGAGAGCCTTTACCCGTCCATGATAAATATAACCGGCGCGATCGAAGACTACATTGTCGATCTTCAAATCTTTTGCTTTATCTGCGGCATATTTTCCGACGATCTTGGCGATCTCGGTTTTCTTCTTGCCCTTAAGATCTGCCGTGATGTCCTTCGATAAATCCGATACGGTCAGCACGGTACGATGGTTCGTATCATCAATCAGTTGTACATATATATGATTTAAACTTCGGAAAACAGCGAATCTCGGACGCTCTGGTGTTCCCTGTACCTTCTTTTTAATGTTCAATTTCTTTCGCATCCGCGTTTTCTTCTTATCGATTACTTTTACAGACATAAAGCTTTCCTTTTATTTATTATTTACCGGCAGTCTTACCCGCTTTTCTTCTCACATATTCACCGGAATATCGAATGCCCTTGCCTTTATACGGTTCAGGTGGTTTGAATGATCGAATCTTCGCGGCGATTTGCCCAACTAATTGTTTATCTATACCTTTCACCGAAATAACGGTGGGTGATTCTAATTTAATTTCGACTTCATCCGGCACCTTGAATAAAATGGGATGCGAATACCCAATGTTTAAAAATAAACTCTTTCCCCTTAACTCGGCTCGATGTCCGACACCAACGATCTCCAGTCTCTTTGTAAACCCATTCGTAACTCCAACAACCATGTTGCTGATGAGAGCTCGGTACAAACCGTGAAGTGAGCGGTGCAGCTTGTTATCCGTTGGTCGTGACACTTGAATCTCTTTCGTATCGCTATCGACATCAACACTGATATCCGGATGTATCTTTTGTGTCAATACATTCGAACCCTTTGATATAGTAATGATTGAGTTTGCTAATTCAACCTTCACGCCTTCGGGAAGATTGATCGGTCTTTTACCAACACGTGACACTTTATGACTCCTTCGTTATGATTTTACCAGATATAACACAACACTTCGCCGCCAATACCCATCTTCCTCGCCTCTCGGTCTGTTACTATACCCTTTGATGTGGACATGATGGCGATCCCCAGATTGTTTAAAACCCGTGGGATCTCGGATGCACCCACATACTGTCTTAAACCAGGTTTGCTTACGCGCATTAATTTTTTGATAACACACTTATCATTTTCATCGTACTTGATGTAAATTCTGATAATTCCCTGCTTGCCATCATCGATATTGATGAAATCGTTAATATATCGATACTCATACAGGATCTTAGTGATCTGTAACTTCATCCTTGATGCGGGAATATCTACTTTAGAATGTTTCGCTTTTGCTGCGTTTCTAAACCGTGTTAGATAATCAGCAATTGGGTCGGTCATCGACATGTGCAACTTCTCCAATCAATAAATTTATTACCAACTAGCCTTCGTTACGCCCGGGATCTCTCCCTGAGACGCTAATTCTCTGAAACAGAGGCGACAGATACCAAATTTTCGATAATACGCTCTGGGTCTGCCACAGCGAGCACAACGATTGTATTTTCTTACCTTATACTTCGGTACTTTTTTTGCTTTTACTATCAGAGCTTTTCTAGCCAAGACTAAATTCTCCTTAGACGTTTAACTTTTCTTTCTAAAAGGCATTCCAAAACTGGATAACAACTCATATGCATGTTCATCGGTTTTGGCCGTTGTCACAATTGTAATGTTCATGCCTCTGATTTTGTCGACCTTATCGTAATTGATTTCAGGAAATATAATCTGTTCCTTAACACCCATGTTGTAATTACCTCGCCCATCGAAGGAACTGGGAGAGAGGCCTCTGAAATCTCGAACACGCGGAATAGCGACATTGATGAGTCGATCGAGAAACTCGTACATTTTCCAACCTCTTAAAGTCACAAAGCATCCGATCGGTACACCGGCACGTAATTTGAAATTAGAAATCGCTTTTCTCGATCGCGATGTGGCCGGATGCTGGCCGGTGATGATCCGTAACTCTTCGATCGCTGATTCTAAAACTTTACTATTTTCTATCGCTTCTCCGACTCCCATGTTGACAATGATCTTTTCAAGACGTGGAACTTCCATTTTATTCTTGAGCTCCAGCTTGTCTTTGAGTTGGGCGATTATCTTTTCACGATATTCTTTCAATAACCTGGGATAATATTCCATGATCCATTAACCTATTCAACTAGTACATTATTTAGATGACGCTCTTACGATCATCTCTCCACATTTTTTACAATAGCGAACCCGATGCGTCTTCCCTTTGGTTTCGTCCGTAATGGTTTTAAAACCAACCTTCGTCTTCTTGTTGCATTTCGGACAAATGACCAGCACATTGGACGCGTTGATCGGTGCCTCCTTGGTCACGATGCCACCCTGAGGCTGTTTCTGGCTCGGTCTGGTGTGCTTTTTGATAAAATTGACACCTTCCACGATTATTTTATTATTTTCAGGAAATACCTTCAAGACTCTCCCAGTCTTACCACTATCATTTCCTGATAAAATTGTAACTTGATCTTCTTTATGAATTTTCATTTCATCCTCGATTCGTCAATCACCATTATAAGACTTCAGGAGCCAATGATACTATTTTCATGAACTCTTTTTCACGCAGTTCTCGGGCAACGGGACCGAATATACGGCTTCCTCTGGGCTCCATGGCATCGTTTATGAGAACCGCTGCGTTCTCGTCAAATCGAATGTATGATCCATCCTCTCGGCTAATCTCTTTCTTTGTGCGAACAATCACAGCCTTGCTCTTATCCCCTTTCTTTACGGTGCCCCCCGGGATGGCCGATTTGACGCTGACGATGATGATGTCACCAACCCTTCCGTATCGCTTCTTGGATCCACCAAGAACACGGATACACATCACCTTCTTCGCGCCCGTGTTGTCTGCAACATTTAATCTCGTATATTCCTGTATCATCTCTCCTAATCCTTTATTTTGCTTTTTCCAGAATTTCGATTAATCGCCATCTCTTCCGCTTGCTTAACGGACGCGTCTCCATCACCTTTACCTTGTCGCCCAGGTGACTCTCGTTGTTTTCGTCATGAATCATGAACTTTGACGTCTTTCTCACGATCTTATTGTACAACGGATGTTTAACCAATCTGTTCACGGCGATAACACGACTCTTGTCCATTTTATCACTGATTATGATTCCGATCTTGGTTTTACGATTACCTCTTTCAACTGTCATGACTTTTCTCCAAAACTTGCTTGAATCGGTTTTCTCTTGCCCGATTCAATTTCATGTAACACCGTCTTCAATCGAGCGACATCTTTCCTCAACATCCTTATTTTCAATGGATTATCCAACTGTCTTGTCGCGTGCTGAAAGTTTAAATTTTGTATTTCTTCCAGTATATCCTCTAACCGCTGTCTGATTTCCGCCTCGGGCAGCGTGTTGATCTCTTCCATTCTCATGGTTATCACACTCCAAATTCTGCACGTGATACAAATTTCGTTTTTATCGGCAACTTATGAGCAGCTAACTGAATCGCCTCTCTGGCTAATTCTTCACTGACTCCCTCAATCTCAAACAAGATTCGACCAGGTTTCACCACCGCCACCCAGTATTCGGGCGAACCCTTCCCCTTACCCATTCGAGTCTCGGCTGGTTTCTCAGTAACCGGCTTGTCAGGGAAAATCCGAATCCACACTTTTCCCCCTCGTTTGATATGACGCGTCATGGCAATTCGAGCCGCTTCAATCTGTTTACTGGTTATCCACGCGGGCTCCATCGCCTTCATGGCATATTCACCAAAATTAATCGCTGAACCTCGATACGCTTTGCCTTTCATGCGTCCGCGTTGCTGCTTTCTGTATTTAGTCCTTTTCGGCATTAACATGATAATAACCCAACTCTATAGTTAATGTTCTCGTCTCAGATGATGACGTATGAAATACATACATCAATTTTTATTAATTACTACCTAAAATTTCACCCTTGCAGATCCATACCTTGACACCGATGGTGCCATAAGTCGTTTGCGCTATCGTACAGGCGTAATCGATATCGGCTCGAAGCGTATGCAGAGGAATTTTACCTTCCTTGTACTGCTCTGTCCTGGCCATTTCGGCTCCGCCCAGGCGTCCGGAACAGCATACTTTAACGCCCTCGGCTCCCATTCGGATCGCGAACATGATCGATTTTTTCATCGCGCGGCGGAAACCAATCTTGGCTTCCAGTTGCTTTGCCACATTTTCGGCGACAAGATAGGCGTCCAGCTCTGGTCGTTTTATCTCTTCGATGTTCAGCTGAATTTCCTTGTCGGTGATCTTCTGTAATTCGACTTTAAGCTTATCGACCTCAGCCCCCTTGCGACCGATGACGATGCCAGGTCTGGCCGTATAAATTCTCAGCGTAATTCGTTTTGATGTTCGCTCGATCTCAATCTTCGAGACGCTCGCCCGTTGCAGTCTTGTTCGTACGTATTTACGGATCTTCAAATCTTCGTTTAGTTTCTCAGCGAAATTTCTCTCATCAAACCAATTGGAGTCCCAACTACGAATTATACCGACTCGTAAACCGATCGGATTAACCTTCTGACCCAATAGATCCTCCTATGAATTTTATTTTGTTACCTCAGCCACCACGACTGAAATATGACTTGTTCGCTTACGGATTCTTACAGCCCTTCCCATCGATGCAGCTCTGAATCGCTTTAACGTGACTCCACCATCCACCTTGATCTCTTTGACAAATAACTCGTCAGGATCTACCTTTGTTTCTAAATTCAACATATTCGAAACAGCAGAGCGCAACACCTTTTCTATGGGTTCTGAGGCTGCTTTTGTCGTAAAATGCAATATATTGATGGCTTCTCCCACATTCTTACCTCGGATGAGATCGGCCACTTGTCTGACTTTACGAGGCGACATGCGAACATATTTTGCAATCGCTCTTGCTTCCATGTTTAATCCTTATGCTTAGCGTACACTACTTTTCTTATCAGATTTTGTCGGATGACCACGAAATGTTCGTGTCAAAGCAAATTCACCCAATTTATGTCCCACCATGTTTTCAGAGATATATACAGGGATGAACTTATTCCCATTGTGGACCGCAATGGTGTGTCCCACAAACTCTGGTGGTATCGTCGACCGTCTCGCCCACGTCTTAATGACTTTCTTTTGATTCGATTGATTCAATGCTTCGATCCTGCTTACCAGTTTCGGATCGACATACGGTCCTTTTTTTATCGATCTTGCCATAGTTTATAAACCTATTTAGATTTTCTTCTTCTCACAATTAATGAATCCGAACTCTTCGCTTTTCTCGTTTTCTTACCCTTTGCTAATTGTCCCCAGGGTGAACACGGATGCCTACCACCCGACGATTTCCCTTCGCCTCCGCCCATCGGATGGTCGATGGGGTTCATCGCCACGCCTCTTACTTTGGGTCGCTTACCTAACCAGCGCGTCTTGCCTGCTTTTCCTATCGTGATATTCTCATGATCTATGTTGCTCACCTGACCAAGAGTCGCACGACATTCGAGGTGAACCATGCGAATTTCACCTGAAGGCAACTTCAATTGCGCATATCCTTTTTCCTTCGCCACTAATTGCGCATAGGAACCCGCGCTTCTCGCTAATTGACCTCCCTTGCCAATCTTCAGTTCGATATTATGAATCACCGACCCTAACGGCACATTCTTCAAGGGAAGCGAGTTGCCTGTACGGATTTCGGGGGTATCGCTCGATATCACGGTGTCCTCTACCTTCAGTCCCGATGGTGCTAAAATATAACGTTTCTCCCCATCAGCGTAAACCAGCAAGGCGATTCGAGCAGAGCGATTAGGATCATATTCGATCGCTGCTACTTTCGCAGGGATATCGTACTTATCGCGTCTGAAATCGATGACGCGATACAGTCGCTTGTGTCCTCCGCCCCGGTGACGACTCGTTATTCGTCCCAGATTGTTGCGACCACCGCTCTTTTTGATCGTCGTCGTCAACGACTTCTCCGGTTTCGTCTTCGTAATATCCTCGAATGTCGAAACCGTCTTGTATCGCAACGACGGGGTTACGGGTTTAAATGTTTTAACAGCCATTTATCTTCTCCAAACTATGCATTCTCAAAGAAATTAATCGAATCACCTTTTCTCAATGTCACAATCGCCTTTTTCCAGTCGGATCGTTTCCCCTTCGTTAAACCACGCCGGGTGTTTAAATTCTTGGATTTACCCTTCACAACGGAAATATTTACATTTTCTACCGTGACATCGAACTTCTCCTGAACCGCTTTCTTCACTTCAACCTTGTTCGATTTTTTATCGATTTCGAAAGCATATTGATGCTTATCTTCCTGAAGTTTCAACATTTTCTCGGTCAAGATCGGTCGTTTTAATACTTCATATACGTTTCTCATAACTTACAGCCCTCTTCGATTTTTTCAAGGGTGCTCTTCTGCAGCAACATGGTGCTGCAGTTCAAAATATCATAAGGATTCAAATCGCTCGCCACCCGTATCGTTAGATTAGGAATGTTGCTGCTCGCTCTGATCTTGTCTTTATCGTATTCCGGGATCACGAACAATGTCTTCTCATTATCCAGCTTGATGTTCTTTAAGATCATCGATATCTCACGGGTCTTCGCTGCGTCCAGTGTGAAGTCCTCGATGATCGAGATCTTTTCATCCCGGGCCTTGTATGTCAGAGCCGACAACTTGGCTAACAGTTTCACCTTCTTCGGTAACTTCATCGATAAATCTCGTGGCTGCGGGCCGAATGTGCGTCCGCCACCTACCCAAACCGGTGAGCGACTCGTACCCGCACGAGCGGTTCCTCTACCCTTTTGCCGCCATGGTTTCTTTCCGCCACCTCGTACGTTAGCCCTGTTTTTTGAAGCAGCATTACCCTGGCGATTGTTTTTTAAGTAACTCTTGACTGCCAGATATATCGCGTGATCATTCGGTTCGATGTTGTAGATCTGGTCAGATAATGTCAACTTCTCGCCGGAAGGCGTTCCGTCTATTTTGTAAACATCTAGTTCCATTGATATGTCCACTATTAAAATTTCTTGATGTACACAATACCATTTCTTGATCCTGGCACTGCACCCTTTATCATAATAACATTGTTCTCAGGATCCACTCTGACTACTTTTAAAGTTTTAACGGTCACTTGCTCATTGCCCATTCTTCCTGCCATCCTCGTTCCCTTGTACACACGAGAAGGATAGGATGACTGACCGAGTGAACCAGGAGCACGCAATCGGTCACTCTGGCCGTGCGTCTTTGGTCCGCCTCCGAAGTGATGCCGCTTCATAGCACCGCTAAATCCTTTGCCCTTCGAGGTTCCGGTGACCGCTACCTTATCACCGACTTCAAACAGATCGGCTCGTAACTCCGCTCCTAACTTGATGGACTCACCCATCTGAAAATTGCGAAATTCTTTCAGGATCCGTAACGCCGGAGCACCCGATTTCTTCAAGTGTCCTTTTACCGGTTTGGTCACCAGCTTCTCTCGCTTTAGGCCGTACCCTAATTGCACGGCTTCATAGCCGTCTTTCTCTTTAGTCTTAATTTGGGTTACATAACAGGGTCCTACCTGTAACACTGTAACAGGAATGACTTTACCTTGCTCCGTAAAGATACGGGTCATCCCGACTTTTTTGCCGATTAATGCACTCATTATATCACACTTATGTTAAAAATTCATGTCTACTGATTTACTTGTGATTATATTCTGTCTGATAACTGAGCATCAGACCTTTATTTCAACATCAACACCCGCCGGTAATTCGAGCTTCATCAACGCATCGACGGTCTTGGGATTTGAATTCAGGATATCGATGAGACGCTTGTGTATCCTCGTTTCAAACTGTTCCCTCGATTTCTTGTCGACATGCGGTGAACGCAATACCGTATAAACAGAACGCTTTGTAGGCAATGGTATCGGCCCGGATATTGCAGCACCTGTCGCTTTCGCCGTCATGATAATCTTATCGGTCGATTTGTCAATCAAACGATGGTCATATGCCTTCAATTTAATTCTAATCTTTTGACCAGTCATTATTTACTCTCCAGTGTTTACTCAATAATTTTCGTGACGACGCCAGCACCTACCGTGCGTCCACCTTCACGAATTGCGAAGCGTAACCCCTCTTCCATCGCGATCGGTGTATGCAATTCCACATCCATATTCGTATTGTCACCGGGCATCACCATCTCCACTCCTTCCGGCAGCATGATCGAACCCGTCACATCCGTGGTCCGAAAATAAAACTGCGGACGATATCCCTTGAAAAACGGCGTGTGGCGACCCCCTTCATCCTTCGTCAACACGTACACCTCTCCCTTGAATTTCGTGTGCGGCGTGATCGAACCCGGCTTCGCTAACACCATCCCGCGCTCCAGGTCCTCCTTGTTGATACCGCGTAATAATATCCCCACATTATCCCCGGCCTGTCCCTGATCCAGTAACTTCCGGAACATCTCCACTCCCGTGCATACCGTCTTCCGTTTCGTCCCCAAACCCACGATCTCCACCTCATCGCTCACCCGGACAATACCGCGATCGATTCGCCCCGTCCCTACTGTCCCGCGACCCGTGATCGAAAATACATCCTCCACCGGCATCAAAAACGGCTTGTCCGTATCTCGCTCCGGCTCCGGGATGTACGTGTCCACCGCATCCATTAAATCCAATATCGGCTTCGTCAACTCGTCATTATCCAAATTCTCCAGCGCCTTCAACGCACTACCTCGTATCACCGGGACATCATCTCCCGGAAATTCATACTCGCTCAGTAACTCCCGGATCTCTAACTCCACCAACTCCAACAGCTCCGGATCATCCACCTGATCCGTCTTGTTCATGAACACGATCAAATACGGCACATTCACCTGACGCGCTAACAATACATGCTCTCGCGTCTGCGGCATCGGGCCGTCCGCCGCCGATACCACCAATATCGCTCCGTCCATCTGCGCCGCTCCCGTGATCATGTTCTTGATGTAGTCCGCATGACCCGGACAGTCCACGTGCGCATAATGGCGCTTCTCGGTCTCGTACTCCGCATGATGAACGTTGATCGTCAACCCGCGCGCCTTCTCCTCCGGCGCATTGTCGATCTCATCATAACTCTTCGCCTGCGCTGTCCCCTTCTTCGCTAATACATTCGTGATCGCCGCAACCAGCGTCGTCTTCCCATGATCTACGTGACCTATTGTCCCTATATTCAAATGCGGCTTCGTCCGCGCAAATTTTTCCTTGGACATCGGTTAACCTCC
>JAFGOE010000033.1 GCA_016926625.1 Candidatus Zhuqueibacterota bacterium | reverse complement strand
TTGTTAATAGAAAATGTTTATTTTTAATGCTACAGTAAATTGTTTCAAAAAGCATTCACCACTGAGAACACAGAGGGCACAGAGCCCTTCCCCTAATCCCCCCAAAAAGCTTTGACACGAAGCTCACGAAGAGAATGAAGGGCACGAAGCCCAGCTCCTCCCAACCTGGAGCAGGAAGTTCAAATTTTTTAAAAAAAACATTTTGTTTTTATATTACCTACGGCATAAACATAAATGCCGAGAACATGAGGCCGATGATGGCCAGGATCCAGGTGTACGGGATCGTATTCCAGAGCACTTTTTGCACGTCCAGTTTCATTTCATTAGCGAGCCATACATTATGCGTGTTCGTGGGGTCGCTGATGCCCTGCACTTGACCCACGGCGATCAGCAATCCCATGACCGCTGCCGGGTTCATCCCGCTCGCGAGGAACACGGCGGCTAATCCGTAGCCCATGCCCCATACGTTGAGCGGACCCCTGTACAGGGCGAGCGGTGCCGCGAGTCCGAACAGCAACACATAGGATAATGGACTATTGGGGATTATTTTTTCCATCAGCGGTCGCAACATGTTTAACACGGGCCAGCCTTCGGGGTGTACGGAATCCCAGACCGCCCCCGGTCCCATGATCGCATTGAGCAGCATGCCAATACCGAGCATTAAAATGACGGCAGGCATGACCACGGCGCCACCGTCCAGAATCGAGCGTACGAGAATATTCAGACTTCCTTTGCGGTACGTCGATGTAAAGCCGTAAATGAGTCCTATAATAAATGCGGCTATAAAATTCATGCTAAATATAAGGATCAGCAGCAAAGGGATGAGCGGCATAAAGTAGGCGGTCCAGTGCACCTCGCCCGCCGCGCGATTTTTGGCAGTGAAGATCCTGAGTATGCTGTAGACGAACAGGAACAGGATCGAGAAGCCTGCAAGATAGGTCAACGCACGGCCGATGCCTCTCAAGGCCGTGTCGACCGCCTGTTGAACCGGTGTTGACAGGGTGTTGTAAACGATTGCAACAACGGCGATAAACAGGATGATCCCCAGACTCACGGATACTATTTTTTTAAGCTTCAGATCGTGACCATCGCGGTACAATTGGAATGTGATGTAAACGAGTGACATCAGGAAGGTGAGGCCGAACATGAGCAAAGCAAACGGCCTGATTTGAGCGATGGACAAATTCATAACATCGATGTACACGGCCCAGTTGCCGGCGTTCAATATTCCGCCCATGCTGAGTCCGATGAGGAATATGCCAACGACGCTCATTGGGCCTACGCCGACCGACGATAGAATGGGCAGCACCACGGTGGCGACCATGATGATAGCACCGAGCCCGCCCAGCGTGGTGAATAGCATGGTGATAAGGATCAGCATGATCACAGCGATTAACCACGGGTTATCCCCCGACAGTTCGGCGCCTTTCTTAATGAAATTCTCAGCTACCTTTGTCTTTTGCATCAGGATGCTGAGCATACTGCCGAACATGGCGACTGTGTACGCGTTGTGCAATTTCAAGGCACCTTCGCCGATAACGTTCTGAATGATGACTTGCAGAGGGATACCCGCGATCAAAGGAATAGTAAACGCCATGATCGGCAGAGCCAGCAGCGCAGGTACCTTTCTGAGGAACATCGAAAGGGCCATGATCAGAAACAGAATAATAAAGAGAGCTATCTGTAAATTTTCCATTTTGACGGTCGATCGTACGATATGTTTTATGTTATACGTTCAGGTTTTTAATATAAAACAATTATATGGATAATTTCAAGCAGAAAATTTATACTTTGTTTTTAGTACAATAATCATTATATTTTCTATCGTAAAAATAACACATTGATGTAAGGACAAAGGTAAGATGCTATTGGATATACATACTGAGATACTCGTGGCAGGAGGTGGGACGAGCGGCGTGTGTGCGGCTCTTCAGTCCGCGCGGATGGGTCGGAAGGTGATCATTGTTGAAGAGACACAATGGCTGGGAGGAATGCTGACATCGGCCGGCGTTTCGGCGATCGATGGTAATCATCTGTTACCCTCAGGAATGTGGGGTGAGTTTCGGGATCTCCTCTACGATCATTATGGAGGGGCAAAAGCCGTAGCCACGGGCTGGGTCAGCCATACGATGTTTGAACCGTCGGTCGGAGCTAAAATATTTCGCGAATTAGTCGCCAGCGAGCGCAATATAACCGTTTACTACGGTTATCGGGTGGATCATGTACTGATGGAGGGGGACAGAGTGCTCGGAGCAGAATTCGTTAACACACAGGGTGATCGATTACGCATAGAGGCATACGTTACGATAGAAGCAACAGAGTATGGGGACGTATTGGCATTAGCCGGTTGTGATTATATGACAGGCCGCGAGTCGAAATCACAATTCGGTGAGGAAGCGGCTCCTGAGAAGCCGGACGACATTATTCAGGACCTCACCTATGTCGCGATATTAAAAGACTATGGTGCGGGTATGCATACAACCATCGATCCTCCGGACGGTTATAATTCGGAGGTATATCGTGAATGTTGCCGGAAGATGAATGATGAACAAAATGCGTCTTTGCTGGATTCTCAGCGCATGCTCGAATACGGGAAACTGCCCAATCGTAAATATATGATCAACTGGCCTGACTATGGAAATGATTATTATTTAAATCTACTGGAATTATCTTACAGCGAGAGGATTGAAAAGTTAGAGGCGGCCAGGAAACATACGCTGGGAATGGTGTATTATATACAGACATCATTGGGGTATTCTAATCTCGGATTGGCGAACAACGAGTTCCCCACGGCGGACCGCTTGCCGTTTATACCCTATCATCGCGAGAGTCGCCGTGTTCGAGGGGTGGTTCTGTTGACGCTTAATCATGTCATCGACCTGTATTCAGAAGCGGCGCAATCGGTTTATAAGGCAGGGATCGCGGTGGGTGATTATCCGCTGGATCATCATCACAGCAAGGCCCCACAGCGAATTGAAGAGGTGTTTCCACTTATTTCGGCGTTCAATGTACCGTACGGTTGTATGATACCGCACAAGGTAGATGGATTGATCGTTGCGGAGAAGAGTATATCGGTGACGCATATCGTCAACGGATGTACCAGGTTGCAGCCGGTTGTGATGCAGATCGGGCAGGCGGCCGGTGCCGGTGCAGCTCTGGCCGTTGACGCCGAAATTCAACTCAGAGAGGTCAATGTTCGCCAACTGCAGCAAGAACTCCTGAGCCATCACTGCTGGTTGATGCCGTTCTCAGACATTATGGCGGATGATTGGTACTTTGCAGCTGCACAGCGAGTGTCAGTCGCCGGTATTTTAAGAGGGCAAACGGTGCATAAGGACTGGCGCAATGAATTCTATTTTCATCCGGAATCGATGGTCTCGGCCGATGAAGCGTTAAGTGCGATTCAGATTGTGTTGCAGGAGGAAAAGCGCCGTCCGCTGATTCGAACGTCGTCTGATGCAGACGCGATGAGCAGGCTCGATGCATTGCACCTGGTCTGGGAAGCGTTAGGAAAACCAGAGGCTGATGCTTACCCCAACGCCAGGAGAGATAGCGTGTATGAAGGTGACTATTTAAAAACGGTCCGATATTTTTACGATTTCGGTTGGAAGTTACCAAAAGGTTTTTGTAACGATCTGCAACCGGAGAAGAAGATAACGCGTGCGGAGTTTGCTTTTTTAGTCGATACGGTATTCGATCCGTTTACCACGATTGCGTTGTAGTATGATAGTTCGACTCTAAAGAGGATGGTCAAGTGGTGGTTGCCAGTTCATCAGGCACAGAGAGAGAGGCAATGACATTCATTGTAGGCGGAGTGCAATCGCTCATACAATGCGGATATAATAATGGCGCTCGATAAAAAGTCGATGTTGCAATAATTATTGAATCACCAGATAGGGAGGCGTAATCCATGAAATGGATCAGGATTATTTGTCTGATATCCATAATTTCTTTGTGGAGCAGTTGTTCGATGTTCGATAGGTCCCCGGTTGAGATCAGGGGGGTATGGCTGACGAATGTGGACAGCGCGGTGTTGGATAGTCGTGAATCCATCGCCGAAGCGATGCAATTTCTGGCAGATCATCATTTTAATATTGTATTTCCGGTCGTCTGGAATGACGCCGTAACCATGTATCCGAGTCGCGTGATGGACAGTCTGTTCAATGTGGCCATTGACCCTCGTTACAGGGGACGCGATCCGTTAGCGGAGCTGATCGAGGAAGCACACAAACATGATATAAAGGTCATCGCGTGGTTCGAATACGGTTTTTCAGCCTCGCATAATAAAAATGGCGGAATGATCCTTAGACAGAGAAAGGAGTGGGCTGCCAGGGATAGAGACGGGAATTTACTGACCAAGAATGGATTTGAATGGATGAACGCCTACCATCCGGAGGTACAGGAATTTATGTTATCGCTGGTACTGGAGGTCGCTAAGAACTATGACGTCGATGGCGTACAGGGTGACGACAGGCTGCCGGCACAACCGATCGAGGGCGGCTATTCGGATTATACGCGATTGTTGTATTTAGCGACGCATCAGGGGAGCCCGGTCCCCGATGATCTGCGTGATCCGTTATGGCAACGATGGCGTGCGGAAAAGCTCAATTCGTTCGCTCAGACCATGTACAGACAGGTGAAAACGTTGAAGCCAGGTGCCATCGTGTCGTGGGCTCCCAGTATATTCCCGTGGTCATACGACGAATATCTTCAAGATTGGCCGACCTGGATTAAGGACGGTTACGCGGATTTAGTCATTCCGCAAAATTATCGGTATAATTTTCAGGAGTATGTGGCGACTCTTGATCGTATGCTTCCGGCTGAAGCGGGTCTGAGTTCAGAGCATTGTATTGTCATCCCCGGGATGCTGTTGAATGTGGGCGATTATTTAATGGATGAGGAGTATCTGCTCAATGCGATGAAGTACAATCGCGACAGCGGTTATCCGGGTGAGGTCTTTTTTTTCTATGAGGGTCTTCGTAAGAACGATGACGCGATCGCCAGGAAGTTAAAACAGACGCTGTATACTGAAAAAGCGAAGCTGCCATTTTAGCGGGCCTGAGTAGGTTGAGAAAGATCATGGGGCTGTAATATCAATGGTTAAAATTGGATTGATCCCGAAATAGATGGATAATTAAAAATGTTCAAATAGTATGATGTAAATTTTCTGGATTGGAGTTTTAATTCAGCTCCCAGTCATCGATTGAATGCGTAATACCGGGACAGAACGAAAAACAGTCGTCTCCGGATTGAGCGATTGGCTTTAATGTATCACGCTGTGAAGTCAGTCCATTTCCCCGATCGGCGATTCAGGTTGCGAATTGAATTCGATTCCGAAATATCGCTTCTGTTTCGATGGTTTGAGTTTGTCGAGGGAAATGAAGACGAGTCCGTCGACTGTATTCGAGAAACTTTCATCGATTCCGAAATCGAGAAATTTAACACCATCCCCCTCGCAAAGTTCAGTATATCTGCGAAAGAGGATCGGCACGCTGAAACCGAGAGTTTTCAGCGTGAACTTCAAATTACGAAAATCCTGCTCGTAATTCGAACCGCTTACGACCTGCATCGCCTCTTCTTCCTCCTGTTTTGTCAGCAGGAATCTATGTTTTGATCTGGCTAAATTTTCAGGATCGCCGAAATAATAGTTATAGAAATAGACGAGTAATGTCTTCGCATACTCGGAATAGTTATCACTTATGCTGACGGCTCCGAACAGATATTTTAGTTCCGGTTTATTTTTAAGAAAAGCACCGATACCCTGCCATAACAGATCGAGTGCATTGGATCGCCAATATTTTTGTTGAATGAACGACCTGCCCAATTCGAGTGATTTTTCCAGATACGGAATAAAATCATCGGAGAACATGAACAGCGACGCATTATAGAATCCCTGGGGACCGTATTTCGGAATGATTTCGGTGGCATCACCGAGTCGATAGGATCCGATGATCTCCATTTCGTTTTCGTCCCATATGACCACGTGTTGATAGTAACGATCGTATTCGTCGATATCGAGTTTGTTTCCTGTTCCTTCGCCCACTTTTCGAAAGGTGACCTCACGCAGGCGACCGATCTCACGGACCAGGTTCTGACCATTGATAAAATTGACGAGGTAGATTTTTTTGTTGTCGCTGGTTACGGTCAATAATTCTGCTTTTGCTAGTTCATCTCGCAGGAGTTTTCTATCGATGGGATGGATAATGGTGCGATCAGTCTTGAAGATGCCTGGTTTATTTTTACCGATTCGGTAGACGTGTCGTTTCAGCAATCGGGTATGAAATTTGGTATTGATTACTTTGGATGTGAACATATCATCCGGGATGGGATCGCCAATCTTCAAAGTGACGGATTTAGAACGCTTCTTATGTATTTCGCGGACGAGCAGGAACATGGAAAAGGTCTTGCTCAATAACGACGCAGCGTAGAAGAAGAAAGAATTTTTACCTTTGATAAACACGGGCAGTACGGGTGAATGATATTTCCGAGCGAAATAGAGCGGTCCGTTTTGCCATGCTTTATCCCTGATGCCTTTCATGGTCAAGCGGGATACTTCGGCGGCAGGGAAGAAGATCACGGCTTCTTCGTTTGATAGAGCTTCTTTAATTCCTTCGATATGTTTTTTTTGAGTTCGTTTTGAGAACAGATCAAAGGGGAGAAAGAGTTCTTTAAGGTCATCGAGATTCATGAGTACATCGTTAGCGACGATTTTCACATCGCGCCGAACGCTGCTAATGGCTTTGAGGAGAGCGAGTCCATCGAGCGCACCGAGCGGATGGTTAGCGACGCAGACGAGCCGGCCTTCGTATGGTATCTTCAATTTATCTTTACTCGATACGAGATAACCGAAATCGAGGTAATCGAACAACTCATCGATGAAATCGAATCCGTGTTTATCCTCTGCCAATTTAAGAAATCGATTTACTTCATCGATGTGCAGCACTCGTTCCAACACGTTCAGAATCAAATTTGAGATAAACCTGGGATAGCGGGCGAGATATCCTGGCCTTTTAGCTTCGAAAATTTTTTTTAGATCGATACTGTTCATTTTATCTTTCGCCTGATGTGTTCATACCGGGGACCTGAGTGATAGACGTTGAATTAAGTCCTCAGCCTCGGTGATTTGATCATGTCGATTTAATTAGTAGAGGGATATCCCTCTAATTCATTCAGGAGCACATAAGAAAATATACACAAAAAAAATATAAATGTGAATAAAAAAATTTTTTTCTTGACAATGAGAATAAATTTTTTTATAATTAAGTTAGTTCGTTACCTTTACTAACTAAAGAGGTTTAAGGTGAATTACCGGAACGTCGTGATCATCTTATCCATTTTATTTTCCTCACTTTACTTTTCTTCGACCTGCTTAGCACAATCCACAGGGAAAATTACCGGACGCGTAATCGATTCTGAAAATAATGATCCGATCATCGGCGTCAACGTCGTGATCAAAGATGCAATGATGGGTGCTGCCACCGATTTGAACGGGTGGTATGTGATTCTGAACGTCCCGCCGGGAACGTATGAGCTAAATTTTTTCTGCATCGGTTATAAGACGATGACGGTTAAAAATGTCAAAGTGAATATGGGACGCACGACCAAGATCGACATCGCCATGACATCGGAGGTCGTCGATATCGGTGGTGAAGTCACCATCACCGCCGAACGCCCGATCGTGGAAGTCGACAAAACCTCCACCTCAGTCCATTACGAAGCTGCTGAAGTCAATGAACTTCCCGTCGAGAACCTGCGCAATTTACTGGAACTATCACCGGGCATTACAAAAAATCCCGACGGCACGATGAGTATTCGCGGAGGGGGTTCGTTTGAGATCAATTACTCCATCAACGGTATTAAGAGCATGAACACGAACACCGGCGTCCCTGCGTACGGAACAGGAACGAAATCGGAAAATAGCTGGAAATATGATATCAATCCGCTCGCGATCTCCCAGATGGAGGTCATTACAGGCGGTTTTAATGCGGAATATGGAAACGCTCAGTCGGGTGTAGTCAATGTCGTTACCAAAGAGGGTGGTTCCAGTTTTTCGGGTGGCTTTTTTATGGAGTACCGGCCAGCCGGTAAATATCACTACGGGGATTACCTCTATTCCAGGGATCAGTTCGAGTGGCAGAAATGGGGGAATTTTAATAACTGGCTTAATGAGCCGCAATTCAGGGATTCTACCGGCAACGTCGATGTGGAAAAAGCAAGACGCAATTACGAGTTGTGGGTGAACAACCATACACCTTCCGATGATAATATTCTGGGCACCTACGATTACCGCGATTACGCTTACACACGCTATCTGTTCAGTTTCGGGGGACCTCTGGGTAAAAATCGCGATAAAATGAGTTTCTTCTTCACCGGAGAAATTAAGAACAATCCAACCCGTTTACCGACTCGCGAAAAAGTGCAGGAGCTCGGCAATTACTCTCTCGTCTTATCGTTCAAACCGGGTTCGAAACATCATCTGAAGTTCACGGGTCTCTATCAGAGTTACTTCTCCGGAATGGGCTCCGGATCAGAGGACATACGCTGGGCGGGATTATGGGGGACCTATGGCGCCAAGCGCAAATATACTCTGGTGTATGATTCCCCGCGTGAAGAATCGGTTCTGGCCCAGAGTTTGAATTATAAATTGATTTTCTCATCCAAAGCGTTTCTGGACGCGACCCTTACCCATCAGAGCGAACGATTATACGCACTGCAGACTCCGACTCCGGGTATCGATAAAGATGTCCAATTGCATCCGGACCCGGAGGATCGTTTACTCGAGGACAGAGGGCCATGGAATGAGAAGTATCGCGAATATTACACATGGTCCAGTCTCTACAACCAGGCGTCAGTGACTCATTTTTATGAGGGTAAGGTAAATTACACTCATCAGATCACGAGTACGAACCTGCTCAAGGCAGGACTTGAAGCGTCGTTAATGGATCAGGATTACAACGCATCGTCTTCACTCTGCGTATCCGCGTTCATCTGGCGGACCGGATTTGCAACTAACTACAAGGCGAAGACATGGTATGTCGCGGGTTATCTTCAGGACAAACTGGAGTTTGCGGGTATGGTCGCCAATTTAGGCATCAGGACAGATGCCTATAATTTTGGAGTCGATGTACCCAAAGACAAATATAACGTATTCTATCCGGCACTGGGGAGTCCTTCCGTCGGCGTGCCTGAATGGGAACCATCCAAAACCTTTGTATCTGCCTCTCCCCGTATCGGCATATCCTTTCCTATCGGTGAAAAGACGGCGTTTAGATTACAATATGGCCACTTCAGGTCGATGCCGACCATCAATCAGGCGTTGGATAATCAAACGTATAACGGCTGGGGAAGTTACGGCAACCCGAACCTGAAACCCAAATTGAGTGTCAACTACGAAGTCGGTGTCCAGCAAAATCTCTGGGATACTCATCAACTGGATGTCGTAACCTATTACAATGACCTGAAGGATCAAATTTCGCTCATTTACGTCAAGAGTTCGACTGGCAGCCAGAACAAAGCCGATGATCTTAAAGGCACCTATACCACCTATGATAACAGTGGTTATGGAAATTCACGAGGGGTGGAGATCAGCTTCTCGAACCGGCAGACGGGAAGTTGGCGCTATCGGTTGGCCTACACGCTCAGTCAGACAAATTACGGCTATTACGGAGTCTATCTCGATCGTGAAGATTTAACTCCGGAACTCGAACAAAAATACAGCTACTCTGCAAGCGATTACCTGGCGCCCGAGGACCGAACACACCGATTCAACGGTGCGATAACGTACCACATCCCGGAAAAGGGAGGTTTTCGTATCGCAAACGTGCAACCATTAGAGAATATGTCTGCCAGTCTGATCATTTCGATTCGCAGCGGACTCTCCTACTTCTGGTCGCCCGAATATCAATACGATTATCGGGTGGAGTCCAACCGGCGTTATCCCATGGAATCTCAGACCGATCTCAGATTGGAGAAAACTCAGAAAATAGGAAAATTGACGTTCACGGCGAGCGTACGGGTGTTAAATTTATTCGATAATAAACATCTGACGCCTATCAGCGGACAGGATGAGCTGGATCGATGGGTTTTAAGAAGTTCGACCTATGCGGATCCGGACGATGATGCGGACAGAGATGTGCGTTTGTACAATTACTTCCAGGTGTATAAGAATATACCGCGTCAGATTTTTCTGTCGTTAGGCATGACGTTTTGATCTTTTTATGTACTTTGAAAAATAAGTAAGATGATAAATTACATTTCTGGCTGTAAAGAATTATGGGTATAAGCCTATCAAAGTTATTCGTTTAATACGCATGAGGAGCTTCGCAGGAGTGATGAGAGCAGTTGTGAGTAATCAGTAATTCATAGGCGAGATGAATATTTTATTTGTAATTGAACGATCGTAGCATTGAATATCCAGTTAAGTTGATAATTGCAAATTTAAAAAAACTGAATGCGATAAATAACTTGCTTTCATCCTTCTGCGAAGACAATATCTGGCTTTTATCCCAGGGAGCGATGCGCATTAAGATGAAAAGGCTGTTGAGCACGATTTAGCCGTCATCGCATGATTCTCATTGAAAAAGTTCGAAACACGCAGAACGAAATAGATATTTTTCTTACGAAAAACGTATAGAAAAGCTCATCAGTCGCTTTCGATTTAACGTGAATACCAAAAAAAGAAAGATATAGCAGATGATATCTTTTAAAAAATTAATACGATTAAACTTAATTCTCCTTATCCTGACCGGCGTTCAAACCATGGTCTATTCCCAGGAATATACGCTGTATTTGGATCGCGGTAAGTTATGGCATTCCTATTATATCTCTCAAGAATGTGAGCCGATGGCTGATTGGAGCAGAAAGACGGTAGGACTCGATTGGCCAGGCTTCCGAACCGAAGAGATTAAACAGAACATCGGCGGCAGCAACAGTTACCTGGTCGCCGGTGGTTTTTTCATCAGCGCTAAAACCGATAGTGGCACCGTATGGGGCTGGGATAATTTTGCGACACATGGGACGGATGTCGGTTTTACAGGCGATCAGTTCCGCTACCTTATCATGAAAGATGAGAACAATCGATTTATCCATCGACGCTGGTGGAGAAATGGTGAAAATTATTGGCTGCAATCGGATCCCTACGAGGCAGAAGACGTCATCGAGACCCAGTGGGAGATGAATGGTGCCTGGTATCAGCCATGGGATAATCAGAACATGCCTGTATCGGTGAGACGGCTGGTCAGGCAATGGTCTGGTTCCCAGGCAGATGAAAATTACATCATCACCGAATACACGATCAGAAATATTCAACGGCGCGAGAGCCTCGATGGGGTGTATCTAATGTTTACGTTCGCCCTTTCCCCGAATCACAGGGGATGGAATTTAACGTACCCCAATTTCCCTGACGGTGCCCGAAACACGAAAAGCTCTTTCGATGAAGACAAACGACTGCTTTTAGCATGGGCAGGTGATCTGACAACGACGCCGGGTGTCGACGAGTCGTTTGATTATTTCGAGCATCTGCGTTATGATGCGATAAACGATCGCAACATTGTAGAGCCCGAGTTTGTAGCACCCGGCATATTGGGAATTAAATTTTTATACATTTCCCCGGACAGCACGGGACAGGAGAACCGGTTAAACGGATTCGCCTGGTCCGCAGCAGCCCCATCGAACGATCACTCGGGTCCTTTCCTCGGAGTTGCCGGTTTGGACAACAAGTACGCTGCCATGGCGGATCCATTGAAATTATCCGAGGCGTTCGATGACCCGAATGACATACGTATGGGACAGAACAGAATTTATGCTAATTTTTCGTTCGGACCCTTCAACATTCCCCGGAGAGACTCGGTAAGAATCGTCATGGCCGAGTTCGTCGGTGGAATGAATTATGAGCAGGCATTAGATCCGGGAATGACGGTTGAGAGCATCCGGGCGGCATGTGATTCAGCCGCGGATTATCTGGATGAGCGGATCACGTTCAATTACGAGCATCAGTACACCGTACCCATGCCTCCTCCGGCGCCGATGTTCACTGTATCCGCCTATGATAAGGAAGGCGTTGTCGGTAACGTCATCCGGTTTGATGATCATGTGGAATCGATCCCGGACCCGCATCAGAATGAAATGGATATTGTAGGATATCGCATCTATCGTAGTGGCAATCTGCCCTTTGGGCCATGGATAAAAATTGCAGAAATCATGATACAGGATGAACGCTATTTTGATCCCGATTCGCAGCAGTATGAATATGTTGACACGCAAGTTCCGCTCGGCTATGGTTTCTATTATTCCGTGACGAGTTTCGATTCCGGTCATTCGACATGGACTTTTGATGCGTCTTATGAAGTCCCGCCGCTGGAAACCTCCGTCTTTGCCAACAGGACGAGCTCACCGTTTTACACGACTTTAAAACCAACGAAATCAGATCTGGATCGGGTAACCGTTGTTCCTAATCCGTTCTATCGGAGTTCTGGTTTTCAGTTAGTCGGTGACACGAAACTGATTCAGTTTGTTAATTTATCGGAAAAGTGCACCATCCGAATCTACACCGTCCGTGGTGACCTGGTTAAAACGATCGAACATAATGATCCATCCTCAGGAATCGCTTTCTGGAATCAGATCAGCGATTACGGCCAATATGTGAAAAGCGGAATGTATTTTTATCACGTAACGAATGACCGCGGGGATACTAAAAAAGGAAAATTTGCAATCATAAATTGAGATGAATTTATGAAAAAATATGGAATAGTCTTGTTTGCGTCTCTGTTCTTAGTTGTTCTGTCGTCGACTGCATTGGCTCAAGAGTTTCAAAAGATCGGAACAACGGGTTTCGTTTTTCTTGAGCTACCGGTTACGGCGAGGTCGGTTGCGATTGGGGAGACAGGGATCACATTAGTCGATGCAGGGGCCGAAGGATTGTTTTTGAACCCGGCGTCCATCGCACTGTCGAAATCCAGATTTGCTTTTACGGCGTCTCATGCGGACTGGTATGTTGAAACAACGCATCAGGCCATCGGCATGATTTATCAGATTCCCCTGTTTGGAACAATAGGGATACAGAGCATCTATTTTGATTTCGGCGAGATCGAACGCACCATTAATCCATCACAGGACCAGACGGGTTCCTATGTGAGCCTCGGAAATTACTCGGCAGGAGCTTATGCGCTGGGACTGACATATGCGCGTTCGTTGACGGATAAGTTTTCATTCGGTGCGTCAATCAAATATGTCCGTGAGACGATCGCCGATTACAGCGCCGACAATTTTATTACCGATATCGGCTTCCTTTATTTGTCCGGTTTCGGGTCGTTGCGGATCGGGGCTGCCCTGCAAAGCTTCGGTCTGGAAGCGAAGTACGCTGACGAGAAATTTAAAATGCCTCAGCAATTAAAAATGGGCATGTCCGGTGAGATCCTGGGCTCATTAGACGGGCCGCATCGGCTGACACTGCTCGCGGAGGCTGTTCATCCCAACGATGCGGATGAACGCATTCATATCGGCACAGAATCGGTGATCGCCCATTCATTTGTCCTGAGGGCTGGTTATAAGTTTGGCTACGATGACGAGGATCTTTGCCTCGGTGGGGGATTAAAATTTTTAGCGCTTGGAACGAAGGTTCGATTCGATTTCTCATATATGAATCATGATCGTCTCGATACAACGATACGCTATACTTTGGCAACGGAGTTTTAGATGAAAGCTAATTACATTAGACTAGCCGTTCTTATACTTATTCTGCTCAGTGTTCGCGGACAGGGATATGCCCAGGATAAGCCGATAAAACTGAGAATTTTTACCTCATTGCACACCCAGTTGGAAGAACATAAAGTAGAAGAAGCTTCTGGCTATGGTATCGGTGCGCAAATGGGTTTTGCCCTGACCAGCAAGCTCGATGTTAAACTGGGAATTCTGCATGATCATCATTATTTGACTCAGCAAAATGTGTTGGACATCTGGGAATGGGATTATTGGGAGGATACCTACATCGATTTTCTGCCCGGAACGGAGCCAGAAATAGTAAATAAGACGTTAAACTATACAAGCACGGATAGCATCTATTCCGCTGTATTTAATCCGACTCAATCGTTGAAGGAACTGAGACTGTTCACCGGATTACAATACAATCAACCGATTACCTCAAAATTCGTCGCCTATATGGGTTTTGATGCAGGGTTCAGTTTGTTCTTTCGTGAATTGAAAATGGAGGAACAATGGACCAAGAGATTTAAAATCGACTCCCTGTCCACGGAAAAATTTGATTATGAATATAATTACGATCTGTTGCATTTTGCTCCATCAAAAAAAGGGACCACGCTGTTCCTGTCGCCATTCCTGGGTGCTAAATATGATTTATCGTCATCACTCGATCTCGATGTGGGATTTCATTACGTTCAATATATCAAGCGAAAAGAATTAGCGGGACTCAAGTTATCGAACGCTGCTGAGAAGTGGTTTCCGATGCAATCAAAAATACAAATCGTCGTCGGCTTAACGTTCAAGTATTAAATAAAAAATTGATAAACCATGAGGAGAGATATTCGATGTCATTTGAATATTTTGTGTGTAAAATGATATCACGATGGATGACCTATCTAGTGGCATTCATCCTTATTATCATCGGTGCAGACCTGCATGCTCAGGAGGTGGGACAGTGGAAAGTCGGTCTCAATATCGATTATTCGCAACCTGTAGGGGGTCTCTCCGATTGGTTCAAAGCAGATCCTGGCTACTCTGTATCGGCGGGGAATCAGTATAATGATCATTGGTTTCTCGAAGGGATGATCGAATATTCAAAGTACGATAAAGAGAACACGGGTGGTTACATCGATGAGCGGGTTGATCTCTTGCTCGAGCATGTTGGTTTCCTTGTCAATGGTAAGTATGACGTGCTTCATATCGAGCCAGTGACCATTTTCTTCAATATCGGAGCCGGGATTTTTAACTGGAAAGGAATGCGTGGCGAAGTGAAGGCCGATTCGACGATAACGCCGTTCATTCCACGGATCGATAGTAAGACATTGAAAGAGACTAATTGGGGATTGCGATCCGGCATGGGAATTTCATATCAGCCGTTGTCCTCGTTATCGATCGAGTTATCAGCCTACTATCGCTTCATTGTGGGTGACCTGTGGCCGACGCTGCAGCCTCATATCGAACTGGAAGGGGTATCGGGTTTTCAGACGATTAACTTCAGTTTAGGAATCCGCTATCACCTTTAGGAGTCGATTTGATATAAACTTACACGGGAAATAAGGTTAGAATAGAATTAAATTTTCATTTTGAATTTTAAATAGCGGAGGCATCTATGTTTAAAAAAGTGCTACCCATTATATTTTTGCTTCTCAGTCAAACAACCTACGCACAATATCGTGTTAATTGGACGAATTACGATGTCATGAACCCGGGTAACGATCTTACCCGGTCGATAGCGTATAATCGGCAAACGGATCACGTGCTGGTGGCAACGAGAAAGTACGGCACCGATGTTATTATACTCGACGCAGCGAATGGTGATTCAGTCGGCCGACTGAACACGGATGGTATTTCCGGAGGCACCTATCCCATCAATATGGTCAGCGTAGCGAATGACGGTGTCATCTATGTGTCGAACCTTATCGCACCACAATACACTCCGGGTGCGACGTTCAAAGTCTATCGATATGATTCGGAAGATGGAGCTCCCGAATTGGTCTTCGATAATGCCTTAGATGGCGGACGATATGGTGATTCATTCACAGCCGTCGGAACGGGCCCCGATACATATATCTATTCATCGGGTATGGGTAATCCCAATATTGTCGTTTTAAGAAATACGGGATCGGAATTGGTACTGGATCATAACATTCCCTTGCCTTCACCGGGTGCGGCTCGTCATGGTATTTCACCGGTGAGTCCTGGGGGAAATATTTGGATAAACGGTGCAGATA
Organism: Candidatus Zhuqueibacterota bacterium; assembly: GCA_016926625.1. Lineage (GTDB taxonomy): Bacteria > Zhuqueibacterota > Zhuqueibacteria > Thermofontimicrobiales > Thiofontviventaceae > Thiofontadaptatus. The sequence continues at coordinate 3,279 of JAFGOE010000033.1, read as the reverse complement.
CGGGCACTCCGCCGCCACGTCTCATCACCAATGACGGCACGGTGATCGCCGAGGTGCCGGATTCCCTCGCCTCTCCGGGTGGCACGTCTTGTATTAAACATTTATCGCTCGGCAACTATAAATTGGTGACAGTCTCCAACGCATGGTCGATATCCATACGAAGCGTTCGCTATTTTGAAGACGAACTGGGCACGGTGACATTCGATTACTTCGGAAGCGATTGCGACTCGCTGCCATTATTATATGAGGGAAATACCTTCGTCAATAATATCAACGCTACAGCTTCATTGGATTACGATTCGAAACGCCACTCTATCATCAGTTTATTCGGATACAACAGCATCGCCTCGATGAGTCTGGATTCGCTGGTCAAGGCGAGCACTCCGCGACCGGATTCTTTGACCGTGAATATCGACGGTAAGAACGATTTCTTTCCGACAGATCACGTAGGGCTCAGCAATGGGCGCGATTTATTTATCACATGGTCGGAGGGGAAGTTGTTTTTCGGCGTTACCGGTCATACGTTAATCGATCCGACTGAGACGAACCGAATGTATATTGCCCTTGATCTGGATCCTGACGGAGATGCAGGTTCTTCGACGGCGCCAGAAGAGGCGGCTGATGTCAGGAAATATCCGTTCAAAGCCGATGTGGTTTATATGGTGGAACCATGGACTGAACCGGACTATCTGATCGGGACGATATATAAGTGGAATGGGTCTGAATGGACTTACACCCTGTTCGATGGAAACATGGCGAACCAGGGCGCGTTGGCCTACGGTGATGAGGGTGAGGGTAAGTTAACCGAGGTCTGTGCTGTTAAGAATGATGTGGGCATCGGCGTCGACTTTGCGAGCATTGGTATGCTCGCTTACGTCGCTGAAAAGAACGCATCAGGCGACGTTCTATGCTCATTCCCTGAAAACAATCCATTGGGAAACAGTGTAAGTTTTACCCATTTCTACTTAGCGGATAGCCTGGGAAAGAACATGTTTCCGACCGATCAGAAATACATTAAAATCGCCGAGGGTACGGTGTCTGTCGAGCAGAAAGAGGGAGAGATGGTTCCGACAGCATACAGGTTGCATCAGAATTATCCGAATCCATTCAATCCCGAGACCCGAATCAGTTACGACCTGAGCCGATCGGCTCACGTGAAACTCGATCTATTTGATATCTCCGGCAGACATATTCTTACGTTACTTGATAAACGTGAGACAGCGGGTTCTCATTCGCTCACGGTTAACGGGAGGCAACTGGCCAGCGGGATATATTTCTATAAATTGACGGTGGATCAAAAGATAATATCCATAAAGAAAATGGCCCTGATCAAATAAATCAGTATTGTTTTTTGTGTATGCTAAGAGTGACAGCCATGTAAAATAGCTGTCTCATTTTTAGACGATTCAGAGAGAAAGAGCGTGTTGAAAAAAAATATAATCGTTAGCGTTATATTCATTTGTTTACTGTTATCCGTGACGCCGTCGAATGCTCAGGAGAAAGAGTTTCGGGGCGTCTGGGTTGCCTGGGCGGGTACAAATGTTCCATCCAGAGAATACATCACCGAGATGATGGAGGATATTGCGGCGCATCATATGAACACGGTGTATGTGGACGTATGGCGTTTTGGATATCCTTATTTTATCAGTGATCTGTTTTACAAACACACGGGATTGTACACGGATCCAGCCCTTCCGTCCGGGCGCGATGTGTTAGCGGAGATGATCGTCGAAGGACACCGTGTCGGTTTACATGTGGAAGCATGGTTCGAATATGGCTTCGTTGCCTGTCAGGGTAATAATGATGTATTTTATCAACGGTATCCTGATTGGTTTGCAAAAAAACGAAACGGATCTGTGCTGTTTAATGGTAACTATCAATATCGCTGGCTGAGTCATTGTCATCCGAACGCGCAACAGTTTTTGATCGATCTATGTCAGGAAGTCGCCCTGAAGTATGATATCGATGGTGTCGAACTCGATCGAGTCCGTTACCCGGAGCTCGATTGCGGATACGATTCGGTCACGATCGAGTTATACAAGCAGGAGCATGCTGGTGCAGCGCCGCCACAGACGATGACTAACCCGGAGTGGATGAGATGGAGAGCCGCAAAGCTTACAGAATTTACGACTGCTCTCTATGACTCGCTGAAACGGATTCGATCCGACCTTCCCATCAGCAATGCGCCGATTGTTTATCCATACGGCTATGATAATTTCTGCCAGGATTGGCGGCCGTGGATAAACGATGGCTATCTCGACATCATCTCACCGCAGGTGTATCGATCCACGAATTCGGCGTACTCGTCTGAATTGATCAGACAGATGAGTTACGTATCCGATTATAGCGGTTTTTACCCTGGCTTAACATCGATCACCGACTCCTATCTGTTACCGACCAGCGAGATTATCGCCATGATCAGAACGACCAGGGAGCAAGGTCTCGATGGACACGTCATCTGGTTTTACGATACACTGGCAGATGATTTACCGATATTGAAGAACGAAGTCTATCCGATCGCAGTCACTCCGCCAGGCCGACCCGATGGTTGGAGAAGGCCGGCCATAATCATCCATGAGGATGCGGATAACGTTACGCGATCCGCTGGATGGACACCCTATTCGACCATATCAGGGTTTGATGGTGGTTGCCTGTATACGAATTCGTCAAACGATGAATGGATAGACTACCACGCGGATATCGAAGTTCCTGATTGGTATGAAATTTACGTTTATAATATTTATCATTGGAATGGTGTACCGGGTGCTCCATATGAAATATTTCACGATAACGGCGCGGATACTGTCTATCTGGGACAAAATAAGCCAGTGCAGTCTGAATGGCAGAAACTTGGGGATTTCTATTTCGGTTCAGGTATGAATAAGCGCATTCTACGTTTGTCGAACCGGGCGATTGTGAATCGATTGCTTTTCGCAGATGCGATCATGCTGTTGAATTCCAATCGGATGGACTATGTGAACACGGGAGTTCGAATCAATGAGGAGAAGATTCAACCGGATGGATTCAGGCTCAATCAGAACTACCCCAATCCGTTTAATCCGGAGACGAAGATTTCGTTTTATCTTGATGAACCCGATCATGTTCGACTGAAGGTCTATGATCTGCTGGGTAAGGAGGTCGTCACACTCATCGATGAAAACGTCGGTGCCGGTGATCATGCCGTCGTCTTTCGTGGTGGAAATTTAGCGAGCGGAATATATCTGTATCATCTGACTGGCAACGATTTAAATGCATGCCAAAAGATGCTTTTGATTAAAT
>JAFGOE010000130.1 GCA_016926625.1 Candidatus Zhuqueibacterota bacterium | reverse complement strand
ATTACATGCTGAAAAAATCCGGTTTAACCGGACGAGAAGAGATCACCGAGGTCACGATCAACAACGACAGAGAAGGTCTATATGCCGGTCAGGAATCTCGCTCCTTACCAGTACCGGAACTTAACGCAAACATCACATTTCGCTTACCCAGTAACTGGGGTCCCGACGTATTCGGCACAGATCTCTTAGGTAACTGGAACCTGACCTTCTTTGCCGAATGGGAAGCAGGCGATTATTTCACATGGAATCCGAACAATGAACTTCATGTCAGTGATAATATGCGCTGGCCCGATTACCACATGGTGGATATGAAATTGACAAAGACTTTCAAATGGGGCGGTATAGGTGCAACCTTGTTCCTCGATGTGAGTAATATCTTCAATATCAAGGTAAACATGATGCATCGAGGTTATGCGTTTGTTTATGAGTCGGGACAGGACCTTGAGGAATGGAGTGATTTTTTCAACTATATGGGATCGCTACGACTGCCGATGTATGACTCGGCCAATTACGACGAATTACGTCAAAAATACCCTGGTATGTTTCTACCGGGTGATGATGAAGTTGGCGACTTGAGATCTTCAAAAAAATCGTATATTAATGATCCTAACTATCTTTTCTGGCTATATGGTCAGCCGCGCGATATCTGGGTGGGTTTGCAATTCAGTTTTTAACGATGGAGAACGGTGAAGACTCGTGTCGATGCAGAAGCTAAGTTCCCGATCAATATTCATCACGATCGAATCATATCGGGAGGTCGACGGAATGATGTCTGGTTCGTTCATCCGGTCAGAAGATCAATTTTGATCCGATGCCATAAAGATACAAAACCAAGATGAAGAGCTTTAACAAAATAAAAGAGGTTAATATTACATTTTAATAAGCTGGAGCTTTTTATGAACCATGTAATTAAAGCAATTAAGAATAGAGGGTTTAGCTGGTTTTTTCCGATTCTGCTATCTGTTCTCTTAACGTTCTTCGGATGGCAGAGCACCGTTGCACAGACGCAACCGGAACTGGCAAAAGCCCTTGTTAAAATGGGTCGTGTCTGGTGTGGTGTGACCGCGAACGGCGACAAGGCCACATTCGACTACCGTGCCGGATTTTTCCCGAATGACTATAATATCATCGGAGTTCGCGGGCAGTATCAGGACGCCTGGGCCGGAGCGGGCTTCCGACTGGCAACGACGAACTGGATCGATCCGATAGATACCTTACATACAGTCGCCATCTACGGTCCGACCAACGAATTCATGCCGCAGGGGAAAGTGGTCGTCCCCATGACGAACTACATTCGTTGTCGATATCCTTCGGAAGTCGTCGATTTCCAGGTGGTCGATCTCGAAGATTTTGGCACGTATGATCCGGGTCAATTCACCGAACAAACCTATGATCAGATCGTGGAAGTCACCACGGAAAATATTTTAGGCGTGCAGCTCCATCGAAAAGTACTGGCGTGGAGTCAGAATTATAATGACGACTACGTGATCGTCGACGTGGTATTCACCAACGTGAGCGATGATACGCTGCATGATTTTTATATCAGTATCGAATCAAACGGCAGCAATACCTTTCGTTCAAATGGTTCAAACCCGGCACCGGCTGCCGGAGAACGATTTAATAACGCGACGGTCTGGCAACATTATTACGGCGGGCGTGTTGGCGATACATTACGAGTGTTCTATGAATACAGCGCCGATGAACCTGATATCGCTGGCGACAACATGGGCGCCCCTGCCCCTTCACAGCGAGGCAGGTTATTGAATGCCAACTTCGTCTGGTACTCGATTCTTCATGCATCGGAACAGCCATACGATAATCCTGCCGACGATGTCGATGATTTCCTCCAACCCAGGGTCACTTACATTGGGAAAGGAAATCTGATCCCGTATAATGATCAAGGGGATGAATTCGGTGATAAAAACTTTTGGGCATTGCGCGGTGAATACTCTGATGTCTTCCCGATGAGTGGCAATACCTGGCCGGATACTCATCATGGCGGGAATAGCGACGAATTGGGTAGCGCCGATTACGCCAGCCATCCGGCAGGCACACATCAGAATAATGATTCGAAGATGTGGAGCACGTTCGGCCCCTATACATTCGCCCCGTCTAAAAAAATACACCTGGTTTATGCCAGCGGCTTCTCAGGCCTGAATCTGAAGATGGCACAGGAAGTGGGTAATAAATGGTTGAACGGAAATCTTGAAGATCCAACGGAAATACCGGATCCTCAAACAGGATTTTTACCCTCTAACTTTGTTTTTCCACCAGACGCAACGGAAATGGATAAGATAAAGGACCGCTGGATCAGCACCGGTATCGATTCGGTAATGAAAAGTGCATATCGCGCCAAGTGGAATTTCGATCATGATTATATGATTCCGCAGGCTCCTCCCCCACCCTCAAGTATCGAGATAACCGGGCTTGGGACTGGTGTAGAGATTAAATGGACCGATCTTGAGGCTGAGGACATGCCAAATTTCGCAGGTTATCGTATTATGCGTCGTATTTCAAATCGTGATACGGTATTCTTTGATGAAATTTACTCCTCGGGTCCGGACGATAAAGCGGATGAACATCTTTATGTGGACAAAGATGTTCTCATCGGAGCACAGTATTATTATTATCTGCAATCGAAAGCGCAAATTGCGGTTGATGATGAGAACGCTGATCCCTCGACTCGAGGGAAAACCATATACAGCGGCAGAGTCCTGCATCCGAACATCTATTGGATTAATCCACCCCATTTTTCGCAGGACGATCTCTCTTCAATTCGAATAGTACCCAATCCATACAATATAAATGATCCTTTATTAGTCGAACACGGATTCACTGACCAACGGGCTGTTCAATTCTTTAATTTACCGGGTAAAGTGACTATCAAGATTTTCACCGAAAACGGTGATCTCGTTCAGACCATAGAGCACGATAGTCCGGTAAGCTCGGGCTATGAAAACTGGGACATGATCACTCGTAACCAGCAGGTAATCAGTAGCGGTGTTTACATCGTCGTGTTCCAGAAACCTGATGGCGAAATTTCATACCAAAAGTTGTTGGTCGTACGCTAATTGATAAACAGGAGAATGGTTCGATGAAATACATAAAATATTTGCTGTTCATAGCTTTGCTACTCCAGATCATCTCGCCTCGGCTAAGGGCACAGGTCGGACTGGATAAAGTCGCCCAGAGCACGATGAACTTCCAACTGGTAGGAATTTCACCGAAAGCGAGCGCAATGGGAGGTGCTTATGTAGCACTATGTGATGGCGCAGAGGCCATGTTCTATAATCCTGCTGGTGTCGCTGATATGAAGCAGCCTCTAAATGTGACCATGAATATGACGAATTGGATCGCCGATATCGATTACATCGCAGGAGCTATCGCCTGGAACCTTCGGCGCTTTGGGACGATCGGATTTAGCGCGCTGGCTGTGGACTACGGGACAGTGCATGGCACCAGCCTCGTTCACCCGAACGAAAAAGCAGCCTATCCATTAGGCTATCGGGATGATGGTGAAGTAAATAACGTCGGTGCCTATTCTATCGGCCTCACATACAGCAGAGCGGTCAGCAGTCAATTCTACATCGGTGCTAATGCTCGAGTAGTTGGCCAAAACCTCGGTGAGAACATGTTTTATGGTGGAGATGTCGTAAAAAACAATGCCACCAAACTCGTCTTTGATGCGGGTGTCAAATATTATACAGGGTTCAAGGATTTTAGGTTCGGTATGGCCATTCGAAACTTCTCCTCGAACCTGAAACGGGAGGAAATTTCCGAGCAATTGCCCCTGCTGTTTACCATGGGATTGGCTATCGATATGATGGATTTGATGATTCCCAGTCTTTCACAGGCTCATAAATTGACATTTGCTCTGGATTTCCTGCACTCGAACAGCTACTCGGAACGGATCAACTGGGGCGTCGAATACCTGCTGTGGCGTAAACTTGCATTAAGAGGCGGATATCAGAGCAATCAGGATCTCGCATCTTGGTCGCTTGGAGCGGGATTCAATTCGAGCATCGGAGATGATCAATTCGAGTTCAATTATTCTTATTCAAAATTTGATCTGTTTGACGCGGTTACACGGTTCTCCATCGCGGTTTCCTTTTAGCGATCCTATCATCTCGACGCTGATATAAAGACCTTTGACAGATATACATGTCAGACATCCTGCAGAATGGATACAATAGTATTATTTCAAATATTTACCAGGACGTTCAGGCTGCAGTTGTTTCCTATAATTGTTCGTATCTGTTGATCGAACATGACTAAAATTGGAGTTTATCTATGAATAAGCTAAGTTTGATAGTTCCGTTCTCTTTATTTTGTCTCCTCTCTGCTTTATCTGTTGAAGCTCAAACCTCTGCTTCTGTGTTTTGGAGCTGCGCACCACCGGACAGTCAGAACGTCTCAGCGGTATCCGGAAATATTTCCGGCTTAAAACAGATCGGAAGTCAGGGTTTCGTGGTAAGAGATTACAATAACGGTCCTGGTCCTGACCAGCGCTGGTGGCCTTATGAGATCGGGGCCGCCGTCAGTTGGGGGAATGAGACCGAACAGGTCGATACGCGTTGGGTTCAATTTGCAGCTCATCCTAACCCTAATTTTACCTTTCATGCTGATAGCATACACATCTACATCGGTGCCAAAGGCACCGGGATGATGAAAGGGAATGTCTGGTGTGCTGTGCACAGCGACTTTTCCGATCCGGTCCGACTGAACGATGAAACACTCGACCTGGTTAAAGACAGCGATTCTCTGTATACGTTTTTAATCGACATCGATGTCGCTTCTGATGAGAGCCTCTTTGTACGGATTTATCCCTGGTATACAGGAAGTCACTCGACTTCAAAATATTTATATCTAAGAAATGCGACCATCCATGGGACGTCAAAAGGACTGACTTACCCTGCGTCTGCTACCTGGGAATTGACAGATCCTAAAGCCGGGGGAACAGGATTTACACCCACTGTGGCGGGGCAGGTCATCGCTCAGGACGAGTTCTTCAACAACACAGAGATAAACCAATACACGGGTCCTGAAAACAGCCAGCGAATACGAATTGCCGGGAACGCATGGCCCGCATTGCAGATGACACAAATCGATACGGTATTTGTCCAATTTGAAATATCTCCAAAAACCGGATATAACCTGAACGTAACGTCACTTTCCATGAGCATCGGATCCGCTAATATTAATACGATGAAAACGAATATTTACTACGATACAGATCCGGAGTTTACCTCAGCCATCATGGTCGATTATTCAACCTCCGACACCAGCGGCAACAATTATCTACCACGGGATGTGTTAATGCCCCTCACGGCGACTCCCAATGTGATGGTGAAGTCCGGACAGAGCTTTTATCTTCGCATTTACCCATGGGTCGATAGTGATCCTGATGTAAGGACAGGGAAATACATGTGTCTCAAGAACGTCATCATCGGCGGAGAAATCGAAGGCACTCCGACGCCGGCTCATGCTGTCTGGCCTTTCGAGACAGATGATAGTCCGGTCACTGTTGGCCCTGTCATAGCAGAGAACCAATCTTATAGTAACGCGATGAAATTTTATGGGACAACCGTACTGCCGACAACGACGGGGGAAAATGTGTCCTGCGGCGGAATTCAGACCGTATCCAAAAAATGGTACGCCGAACCGGAGCCAACGGACAGCCTTTACTTTCAATATGCAGTGGGACCGAAACACGGCGGTACATTTTATGTCGATGCCGTTTCGCTTTACATCGGCGGCTGGTTTACCAATAATTTAAAGGCTGAAATATTTTACTCCAAAGATCCTGCATTCACCAACAAGACATTGGTATTCGCGGACACATCATTATTAGGAAATACCGTCATGCCGCTATCCGCTGCTCTCAATGAAACCGTAAATTCCGGAGAGAATTTTTATTTAAGAGTCTACCCTCATAATACACAAGCGGAAGGCTGGGCTAAACTCGTCGCAGTCGATAGTGTTATCATTTCAGGATCTACTACAGGAGTAACGTCTGATCCTCCCGTGGTCACCACAGCACCAGTAACCGATATCTCGACGACCTATGCCACAAGTGGGGGAAATATACCTACCGATGGGGGTGCGCCGGTAACAAATCGTGGAGTTTGCTGGAATCTGGAAGGCTCACCAACGATAGCGGATGATAAGACAAACGATGGCGAGGGTTCTGGGGCATTTACAAGTCTGATGACCAATTTAACTCCGGGTACCACCTACTTCCTTCGTGCCTATGCGACTAATGAGGCAGGCACGGCTTACGGTGAGGAACGTAGTTTCGCTACGCTCGATTCACTGATGGTGCCGACAGTCACGACAGCTTCTGTCACTAACATCATGGTAACCACGGCACAATGCGGAGGCGAAGTCACCACCTGGGGCGGCGATTCAGTTACGGTTCGCGGCGTGTGCTGGAACACAGAGGGTGATCCGACGCTTTCTGATAATAAAACAGAAAACGGCGGAGGATTGGGTTCATTCACCAGCACATTATATCAACTGACTGCGAATACGACATACTATGTCCGTGCCTATGCTACCAACAGCAAAGGTACCGGATACGGTGACGTTAAGACGTTTACTACCCAGGTTCCTGCTTCTGCGGTGACTAAAGTAGTCGCCCAGGACGGCAGCGGCGATTACACATCCGTTCAGGCAGCGTTCGATGATGTGCCGGATTTTTACACGGGTCATTACACTATCTTCGTTAAAAACGGTGTTTACTATGAGAAACTTCTCCTGGACCGCAATAAAACCAACGTCATACTGAGAGGTGAACATGCTGACGGCACCATTTTAACTTACGATGATTATGCCGGGAAAGCTGGCGGGACCTCCATGTGTTACTCAGTGGCGATCGATGCGGACGATTTCGTAGCAATGAATATCACGTTTCAGAACACCGTCGTAAACGATGGATCGTTCGCAGACCAGCAGGGAGTAGCCCTGAGGGTGAATGGGGATCGACAGAGTTACTACGACTGTAAGTTGCTGGGTTATCAGGATACCTATTACACCTGGGGCGGTCGGGGAACGGGTCGCGTTTATATGAATCATTGTTATATCGAAGGCTCGGTGGATTTCATTTTCGGCCGCGACATCGTGGTATTCGATAGTTGCGAGATCCATATTAACCGCAACAGCGGAACGCTTACGGCTGCCAGTACCGAGCCGGAGTCAAAATTCGGTTATGTGTTTATGGATTCTAAGATCACGGCGGATTCCGTCGGTTTCGATGGCAATCCGATTACTAAATTTTATCTGGGGCGACCCTGGCAAGCAGCGCCGCGCACCGTCTTCATACGCTGCGAAGAACCTGCAACGCTCGATCCGGCCGGATGGCTGACCTGGAATGTGAGTCCGGCTCTTTACGCCGAATTTGATTGTACAGGACCCGGATCCGATTATTCGAATCGTGCCTCAATCTCCAGACAGCTGACAGCCGGTGAAGCCATCGAATATACAATAGAAAATATTTTCGCGAAATCGGCTAATCCGAATTTTGGATACGATTGGGTGCCTGCCAAACCGGTGCTCATCACTGCAGTGGATAAGGAGTCGGGTCTCGACTTAATCCCGACGAGTTACGCGTTGAGTCAAAATTATCCCAACCCTTTTAATCCCACAACGATGATACAATATTCGCTGCCCAAAGACGGTCAAGTGAAAATTGTCATCTATGATATGTTAGGCAAAGAGGCGATGACTCTGGTAGATCAACGGCAGATGGCTGGGATTTACAATGTTCATGTAGACGCCAGCCGCCTGGCGAGCGGCCTGTACGTGTACTCGATGCAGTGTGATAGTTACAAACAGACGAAGAAAATGCTGCTGTTGAAATAATTTTAATCATTCTGCTATCAGGCAGGAACTGAAAGGATGAAATAACATAAGGTTGATGCAAACAATGAAAAAAAGACCGTCATCTGCATTAGAAATGCTAATCATCGTTCTTTTTATAATGTCGATCAGCATAACTGCCTCCGATTGTGAACTAAAAGCCCAGTCAGATCTTAGATCAGAAGTGGATTCCTATCTGGAGGGACTACCGTTCGAGATGCCTGCCATCGAATTACCGAGTTTTCCGGACAGTACGTTCAATATCATCGATTACGATGCGGTCAATGATGGACATAGTCTAAATACCGAGGCGTTTAGAAAAACGATTCAAGCATGTTCGGACGCTGGTGGGGGGACAGTAACTGTCCCTCACGGGATATGGCTGACCGGCCCCATTCGGCTGGAAAGCAATATCAACCTCCATCTTGACCAGGGGGCGATGATCCTGTTTACTCCGGATCGTACACAATATCCGATCATCAAGACACCGTCGCGCGGATTTTTAGTCACGTCCCCTATCTACGGTTTTCATCTCGAAAATGTGGCCATCACCGGAGAGGGTATAATAGATGGATCCGGCGAAGCGTGGCGCCCGGTCAAGAAATTCAAGACCACATCGTCCCAGTGGGAGGAGCTTCTTGAATCCGGTGGTGTGGTCGATGCAGAAGGCAAGATCTGGTGGCCTTCGCAAGAGGCGTTGGACGGAGAGCGCTATCTGAAAGAGTTAAAGGATCAAAAATCGAAACAGGATTTGACAGAGAACGACTTTCTCCCGGCCAGAGATTATATGAGACCGTATATGGTGTTGTTCGTGCATTGTAAAAAGGTGCTGGTCGACGGTGTGACTATCCGAAATTCTCCGAAGTTCGTGCTGGTCCCCAATTGGAGCGAACATATCGTCATCCGAAATGTCAAGGTAAACAACGAATGGTGGGCACAGAACGGTGATGGCATCGACATCAGTTCCTGTAAAAATGTTCTAATTTATAAATGTATCGTAAGCGTCGGCGATGACGCCATTTGTATGAAATCGGATAGTAAGAAAAATTCTCATGAACCATCGCTGATGAACGTCGTTATCACCGATTGTAACGTTTATCATGGTCATGGTGGATTCGTCATCGGCAGCAATACGGATGGCGGGATTAAGAATATCTCGGTGAAAAATTGCAATTTTATCGATACGGACGTCGGATTGCGATTCAAGAGCGCTAGGGGTCGCGGCGGATTGGTCGAACATATTTATATGAACGATATCTTCATGAAAGATATCATGAACGAAGCTATACTGTTTAATGCCTGGTACGATGACGATCCGGACGATGAAGAACATCCGATCTCCAACATGACGCCACGTTTCCGGAACTTCCGCTTCAACGATATCTATTGTATCGGTGCCCGGCAGGCTGTGTCAATACTTGGATTACCCGAAATGCCAGTTCAAGATATCGAGATGAACAATCTGCACATTTCTGCCGATAAAGGATTCGAAGTTAGTTACGCAACCGACATGGTGCTTAAAAATATTTCGATCGTACCGCGCGACGGTGTGGTCTATTCGATTCATCAAAGCAGCTCCATCATCATTGAGAATGGATTGTTACCACAGGCTACACAAACCTTTATGAAGGTAACGGGTGATAGAACAGCGAACATCCGTGTCGTCCGTACAGATCTATCATCTATTGATCAACCCATCGACTACGCTGACGATGCGGACAAAAAGGCAGTGATTGTCGAATGAGTACGATTAGGGGTTTAGCCTTTCCAAGCAATGTGATTGTTAATAGATGATTTCCACGAAGGAGAGGATGACGTTGCATTTAAATCACAAAAAATTGAATTTTAAGGTTCTTTTCGTTCTCATTTTCGCAGTTACTGTGGTATTAGCGACATGCAATCGATCTGTAGAGATTGAGAGCAGAGCCTGGGCAGTCCGCATGGCCGATTCGGTCATAAAACGAAATCCGGAGCCATGGATGATCGATTTCAGAAAGACACCCAAGTGGGAATATACGCAAGGACTTGTCCTCAAATCGATATGGAGCGTTTGGCAAACGACAGAGGATGAAAAATATTTTCGGTATGTCAAGGCATATTATGATCAATTTATCGACAGCACCGGTACGATCATGCTCTATGAGTTGGGGGATTACAATATCGATCGTATTAATCCGGGAAAAGTGCTCTTCCAGCTCTATCGTACCACGGGTGATATCAAATATAAACTCGCCATCGATTTGCTTCGGGAGCAGATGAGGACTCATCCGCGCACCCGTGAAGGTGGATTCTGGCATAAAAAGATATATCCCCATCAGATGTGGCTGGATGGAATTTACATGGCTTCTCCGTTTTTAGCCGAATACGCGGTTGTCTTCAATGAACCGGATTTGCATGACGATGTTGCCCATCAGATCATTTTAATGGAAAAACATGCCAGAGATGAGTCGACAGGCTTGCTGTATCACGGTTGGGATGAAAGCCGTCAGCAGCGATGGGCTGATCCGAACACAGGTCGCTCACCCCATTTCTGGGGTCGAGCCATGGGATGGTACTCCATGGCGCTGGTTGATGTGCTTGATTTTTTACCAGCTACTCACCCGGACCGACCCAAAGTCATCGCGATCCTGCAGCGATTGGCGGAAGCTATCACAAAATATCAGGATGCAAGGACAGGTCTCTGGTACCAGGTGCTCGACAGGGGTGGGGTATCCGGGAATTATCTTGAATCATCTGCTTCATGCATGTTCGTGTATTCACTGACCAAAGCGATACGGAAGGGTTACATCGATTATGAATATTTGAGCGTTGTGAACAAAGCGTACGAGGGTATTATTGAGCATTTTATTGAAGTTCAGCCCGACGGGGAAGTACACATCCATCAATGCTGCTCGGTAGCCGGTTTAGGCGGAGATCCTTATCGTGATGGTTCTTACGACTATTATGTCGGAGAGAAAATTCGCAGCAATGATCCGAAAGCCGTTGGTCCGTTCATTTTAGCCAGTCTTGAATTGGCTTTACTGGAGAAATAACAATCATTCGATAATCTACAGAAACAGTGAATCAACAATATCAAAAAGGGAATATATCGTGAGTACGATTTTGAAGATGAGAGAAACTCGATTTACATATCTTGTACTGGTGTTAATCGTTCTGTTCTCTTCCTCTATACTGATTTCAGGCTGCAATCCCTCACTGCAGGAAAATAGCGCCTGGAAGAAAGTCCCGGAAATTTTAGAACGTATCAACCCTCCACAATTTCCAGCGAAAGATTTTCTGATAACCGAGTACGGCGCAAGCGGCGATGGTATTTCAGACTGCACCGAAGCGTTCAAGTCGGCCATCGAACAGTGTCATCAAGAAGGTGGTGGCCGTGTTATTGTTCCTGAAGGGACTTTCCTGACGGGCGCGATACATCTGAAGAGCAATGTGAATCTGCACATCCTGAAGGATGCGGTTATTCTCTTCAGCCAGGATTTGAACAAATTTCTGCCTGCCGTATTCACACGCTTTGAGGGCGTCGAATGCATGAACTACTCGCCATTCATCTACGCTTATGAACAGGAGAACATTGCCATCACCGGTGAAGGGACACTCGATGGACAGGCGGATAGTGCTCACTGGTGGCCATGGGCCGGTAAATCAGAGTATGGTTGGACGAAAGAAATAACGAATCAAAACAAAGATCGCGACGCTCTATTTCAGATGGCCGAGGACGATGTCCCTGTAGAGCAACGGATTTTCGGAGAAGGACATTTTCTCCGAGTCAATTTCGTTCAACCCTATAAATGCAAAAACGTCCTGATCGATGGAATAACGCTGAGACGATCTCCGATGTGGGACATTCACCCCGTACTCTGCGAAAACGTGACGATCCAAAACATCAGCGTAATCAGCCATGGACCCAATAATGATGGCTGCAATCCTGAATCGTGCAAAGATGTCCTCATCCGACAATGCTATTTCGATACCGGGGACGACTGTATAGCGATTAAATCGGGCCGCAATGCCGATGGAAGACGAGTGAATGTGGCGAGTGAAAATATCGTCATCCAGAGCTGCACCATGAGAGACGGGCATGGCGGCGTGGTCATTGGGAGCGAAATTTCCGGAAATTGCCGTAATATCTTTGCAGAGGATTGCGTCATGGACAGCCCTAATCTGGAACGCGCGCTACGCATCAAGACGAATTCACTGCGAGGCGGGGTAGTCGAAAATATTTTTATGAGGAATGTTCGCGTGGGTGAGGTCAGTGATGCCGTGATCCGCATCTATTTCCATTATTCAGAAGGCGATGTGGGCGACTATACGCCGATCGTCAGGAATATTTTCGTGCGCGACCTGACGAGTCAGAAGAGCAACTACGCACTATTTTTTCAGGGCTACGAACGCTCGCCTATCTCGAATATCAATCTCACTAATTGTGAATTTAATCAGGTAGCCACAGAAAACGTATTAGACCACGTCGTCGATTTAAATATGAATTACGTACTTGTCAATGGAAAATCGATACGTGATAAATAGTGATTGCACATCGATAAAAGGAGAAATGCTTTAGGATACAAATTACATAATTTATTGCTTACATTAAACGCTATAATTCACAATGGAGGTGATGTAAAACCTTTTTAAGTTTACTAATTTAATTATGAGTTACTTAATTCTTATAGGAGAGCATATGAAGAAACTAATGGTTACATCATTATTCTTGCTGTTCGTCATTGGATCAGCTTTCCATGTTCAAGCACAGGACTGGCTGATCTATGATGCATCTGTACTGCCGACGGCAACGGGCAGCGGCGGTGATACGCTCGATCTCACCAACCTGGCCGACAATTCGCCAGGAGCGGGATTGATCGAGGAGATCATCGACGATCCGGACATCGCCGGCAACAAGATTTTCAAGTATCTGCATCCCGATGGAAAACGGATGTATCGTTATTATTTCGACGATGCCTATGCTGATTCAGAGTTCACCATGATTGCCAGGGTGCGGGGTGAGAACGATCCGGCCTACGATCGCATCTTCGATCTCCAATGGCATAACGGAATCGCCGGAACGCGTGATGAGTTGAGAATCTGGGGTGCGGACAGCACCTTCGAACTCGAAAAAGTTGATCAAGTCGTCCAGGTCGCCGAAACTATGTACAACTGGCATACGATACGCATCGTGGTAAAAGGCGATCTATCCACCGTCTACATGGACGAGAATCCTGAGCCGGTTATTAGCGGCGTATCCACATCCTCCACCACTAGCAAGTACATCAAAGTAGGCGATGGATCGGGTGAGGCTATCGGCGGATACATGGATTGGTGCATTCTCAATCTAAATGGGGCATTCGCTCCAGGCGAAGGTCCGGCTATCCCTGAAGGACTTTTTGTGGATGGACAGGTACAGCCCGTGGAACCGGACTGGCGCGTATACGACGGCAGTATATTGCCGACGGAGACGGGTAGTGAGGGTGACTCGCTTGATCTGACCAACCTGGCCGATGAAGCACCAGGAGCGGGATTGATCGAGGAAATCATCGACGATCCCGACATCGCCGGCAACAAGATTTTCAAGTATTTGCATCCCGATGGAAAACGGATGTACCGTTATTATTTCGACGATGCCTATGCTGATTCAGAGTTCACCATGAT
>JAFGOE010000129.1 GCA_016926625.1 Candidatus Zhuqueibacterota bacterium | reverse complement strand
GTGCCTTCCAGGATCTGACCGATATGCAGCTGATCAAGAATTTTCTTGCGTTGATCACCGAGTTTCTCTTCGACCAGCACACGATGAGAAACGACGATGTTTTTCCGTAAATTATTAACTTTCACGATCTTGAAGTCGATGCTGCGACCGATAAACGCATCGAAATCACGAATCGGCTTGACGTCAATCTGTGAACCAGGCAAAAAGGCGTCGATTCCATTTAAATCGACCACAATACCACCTTTAATCCTGCGCACACACTTACCCTGCATCACCTCGCCGTTCTCATACTTATGCATGATTTCGTCCCAGGTCCGCATGAAGTCGGCCTTCCTCTTGGACAGCACGAGCTGACCTTCTTTATCTTCGATGTTATCCAGGAATACTTCGATGTCATCGCCGATCTTAATATCGTCTAAACTATTAAATTCATCAATCGGAATCGAACCTTCCGATTTAAATCCTATATCAATAGCAACTTCCTTATCAGTAATCGCCAGGACTTTACCTACAATAACCTCTCCTTCGACGAATTCATTCATCGTTTCTTCGTAAAGCTTGACCATTTCATCAAATTCGTTGTCGGAATATTCTTTTTCTTCATTTAAATCACTCAGTTTTACGACTCTTTCCATTTTTTTGGAAACGTCTGTTACCTTCGATTCATCACCTCCTTGTTCATTATTTTGGATTGGTTGTGATGCATCCTCGATGGGTGTATCGAGAATGTTATCTTTTTCTTGATCTGACATTAAAAAATCCTCCTTCAGGTATTACCTTATTCGATATCCAGGGCTTGGGTTAATTGTTTTAGTTCATTGATTTCAATGTTAGTTAAGTATCGCCACTGGCCTTGCTTTAAATCGCTCAATTCAAGATTGCCAAATTTCAGGCGAATTAATCGTGTTACTTCATACCCCAGGCTTTTGAACATGTTGCGAACCTGGCGCTTTTTGCCCTCGTGTATCATCACATCGCATACATGGCGCTGTGACCCGACATATTTAATAGTGCAAGGAGCTGACAGCCCTGAATCCAGCTTTAATCCCCGCTCCATTCTGCGTCGGTCGCTTTCGTCAAACGGCCTGCTTAAATACACGCGGTAAACCTTGTTGATACAAAACTTCGGATGCGTTAAACGATAGCAGAATTCACCATCGTTAGTCAAGAGAAGCAGCCCTTCCGAATTAAGATCGAGGCGACCCACCGGAAAGATGCGCTCGTTTAAACCGATCAGGTCGATTACGGTCTTGCGACCGAAGTCGTCCTGGACCGTGGATAGATAGCCCACCGGTTTATTTAACGCGATATAGATCTTGTGCCGACTCACATTAAGCGTCTCGCCGTGGTAGTAAATTTGATCTGTCTCCGGATCAACAGATATACCCGGCGTCGTCACCACCTCGTCGTTTACTCGAATTGCACCGGCTTGAATAAGTTCATCGCACTTTCGCCGTGAACCCAGACCACTCTGGGCGAGAAACTTATTCAATCTCATCTTCATCAAGTATCTCATCCTGGGGTAGATCTGATAACTGCTCTATCACTGCCTCTTCTTCACCTTCTTTTGCAAACCGGAACTCCTCCTGTGTACTGCCTAACAGTTCCTCGAGTTCCCGTGGTTTGGGTAAATCTGTAATATTGTTGATACCAAAATATCTCAAAAACTCCGGGGTCGTACCGTATAATAAAGCATGGCCCACATGCTCCGAGCGACCCGTGATCGTGATGAGGTTTCGCTCTAACAGTGTCTTTACAACACCATCCGAATTAACTCCCCTGATCTGATCGATCTCCGGCCTGCTGATCGGTTGCTTGAACGCGATAATCGCCAATGCTTCGAATGCAGCCTGTGATAACTGCGGCTTAGCGCGTCCCTTGAATAAATTCTTGATATATTTCGCGTACCTGGCTTCTGTTACGAGTTGGTAACCACCTCCTAACTTACGAACTCTGAACGTACGTTCCGAGCTCTCATATTCTGCATTTAATTCGTCGATAGCCCGTTCGATATCACTCGTCTTAACATTATCAATCACAGACAGTAGCTTGTTCATGGACAACGGGACATCCGAAGCGAACAATAATGCCTCAACTATTTGCGTAATAAATTTATAGTCGATCAATTTTTTCTTATCCAAATTTCTCCGAACGGCAGCGATTGCTTGACCGTGATACGATTTTGTTTTATCAATTCCAATAGTGCAATAAAGGTCACAATGATCTTGAGCCTGTTTTCAAATCCCGCTAATAAATCATAGAACGATATCCGCTCGCTGTTTTTTAATTCACCCAGAATGTACTCAATCTGTTCATCCGTGGTGATCTTGATATCGGTTATTTCGTGAAACGTCTCTTTCGGGATATTTTCAATAACATCCTTAAAAACTGATATCAGGGTGAATAGACTGACATTTTCCCGAGGAACCCACTCCTCGTCCTCACCGTCGTGTTGGCCCGGGAAATATACCCTGGGAAACACATTACTCTGACGCTCACCGATATCGTGCAGCTTGTGGGCGACTTCCTTAAATCGCTTGTATTCGAGAATTCGGGTCACAAGCTCTAAACGCGGGTCGATCAGCTCTTCCTCATCCTCATCGGATTTGGGTCTCGGCAATAACATTTGCGACTTTATTCGTATTAACGTGGCCGCCATAATGAGGAAATCACCAGCGTACTCTAAATCAAATACCTTGATTATCTCTAAATAGTCTAAATATTGTCTGGTGATTTCTGCGATGGGGATATCGTAAATATCCACCTCGTTCTTGCGTATTAAAAATAATAAAAGATCAAGGGGTCCTTCAAAATTTTCTAATCTGACTCGATATGACATACATCAACCCATTTTCATGACCTCGTATACTTCGGTCATCGTTTGTTCGGCGACTGCCCTTGCTCTCTTATTACCATCGTCGATGATATCGCGAACTAATTCCGGGTGACTTTCGTAATCCTTGCGCTTCTCACGAAATGGTTCCAGATAGGCCGCCATCTTTTTGGCTAAATTTTGTTTACAGGCGACGCATCCCAATTCTCCGCTTTTACAATCCCTCTCTATCTGCGGTACCTCGGATTGGTTGAATTTCTTGTGATACGTAAATACATTACAGATCTCCGGACGCCCTGGATCATTCTTGCGAATCTTCTGCGGATCTGTCACCGCCTTCATGATTTTCTGCGCGATCATATCCGGCTTATCCGATAGCAAAATCGTATTCCCCAGCGACTTGCTCATCTTGTTTCCGTCTAATCCCGGCAAGCGACTGAACTCCGTTAACTTACCCGTCGGTACGATGAATACATCGCCGTAGGTCTTGTTAAATCTTCGAGCGATCTCGCGCGTCAACTCAACATGCGGTAACTGGTCCTCCCCCACCGGGACTAAATGGGCCTTGTATAATAGAATATCAGCTGCCTGTAGTACCGGATATCCCAGGTGACCGAATATCATATTCGCTTCCACACCCAGATCCCGCGCCTGTTCTTTGACAGTCGGATTGCGCTCTAAACGAGGTACCGTCACCAGCATCGAAAATATCAGAAAAAGTTCCGCATGCTCTTTTATCTTCGACTGAATGAAAATCGGACTCTTCTCCGGATCAATCCCCGCAGCCAGCCAGTCGATCACCATATCCATCGTATTTTGCGCCAACTGAGACGTATCCAGATTGGTGGTTAATACATGCCAATCGGCTATTAAATGAAAATTCTCATAATCGTCCTGCAGTTTTACCCAATTTTCGAGTGCACCCACATAATTGCCCAGGTGTAATTTGCCAGTCGGTCTCATCCCGCTCAGTATTCGTTTCTTCATCCGCTCTCATCCTAATTCATGAACAGGTACGGTTTCCATCGCTTATCGAAATTCGCTGTATGATATCTCAGAAAAAATATATGATTCGGCTTAACTGGTTTGGTCAACAGTTTCATCCCCACTTCCTCCGGTGTTCGATCACCCTTCCTGTTATTACACGATGTGCATGCACAGACCAGGTTCTCCCATACATCCTGCCCTCCGCGACCCTTTGGTATGATATGATCGACCGTGATCGGACCGGCTGTTGTACCACAGTATTGACACCGATGACCATCCCGTTTGATGATATTTTTTCGCGATAATACGATCCGCTTTCTGGGAACACAAATAAAACGTGTTAATCTCACAATACTGGGTAATGGGAAAGAAACAGATACAGATTTCACTAATTTCGAATCATATTTCTCGACTAACTCCGCCTTTTCCAGGTAGAGTAATACGATCGCTTTTTTTGCGTCGGTAATCGACATCGGTTCATAATTTTGATTGAGTACCAACACATGAGTTTTTAACATCGTTATTGCCCGTGCTGTCTATAAGTTAAGCCTGAATCAAAAAAAAATGTCTTTAAATTTACGATATATTTTTAAAAGAGTCAAGTTATTTTTAATATTATGAATGGATTGAGTGATTTCATATGAACCACTCTTCTCTGCGAAGTTATCTTCGCACAATCAGGGTGAGAAACGCATCCCGATGGAGACGCCTGCAGCAGCGTTTCAGTAAGTTGGTAACATGCGAATAGTCAGGAATACAATAGGCATCTTTCACAAACACCGGTTCGTGGAAACCCGACTTAAGGAGCATGTTTTTCAATGAATGATGAGAAAAAAAGAATCGATGATGACGAGGATGATTTCCGCCGACCCATTTCTGTTGCGGTCTGGCGAGACGAAATTTGATGCTATTGATATTAGGGACCTCAACTATCAAACGACCATGAGGTTTCAAACAATTACCTAATTTTTTAAGTACGGTGATCGGATCGGAAAGATGTTCCAACACATGCCACATGGTGATCAAATCGAACGTGTCCTCAATGTGCCAGGCAGAATGGTCGAGATTAAGGACGTACGGTTTCAATCCATACGTTTTCTCAGAATAGAGCGCCGCAATCGGAGATATCTCGATGCCCTGAACACGATATCCCCGCGACGCCGCATGAGCCATAAAATGTCCCCTGCCGCTGCCTGTATCCAGTATCGATGTGACGCCTTGCAGTCGGTCGATCCAATCGAGCCGCTGTTCATTGATCGCCCACAGCGTCCTCATGGCCGGAGATGCCGAGTCGCATCGATATTCAAGAACCGTGGATTCTTCAAAGTAGTGATCGTATGTTTCAGTGTCTTTATCGACGGAGACCGGATTTTTCAAATAGATCAATTTGCATCGTGTGCATTGGACGATCTCGAACGAATCGATCACGTATTTCAACAAGCTGTCAGGGTTCTGACAGATAATACAGGTCTGGGGCATGATCTAAAATTTTTCCGCTTCATCAATGAGCATGATCGGTATATCTTCCTTGATGTCATACTTTAAATGGCATGCATGACATATAAGCTTGTTATTTTCCTCATCGTACTCCAGGTCACCCTTACACTTAGGACACACAAGAATGTCCAATAATTTTTTGTCCAACATGATCGTTCTCCTCTATTACTCGCTCCAGAAACCCATTTTCGAATATTTTTGGATTCGTTGCTCCAGCAACTGATCCACGGGTAGCTGATTCAAATTAATCAATTCTTCTATAATCGTTGTTTTTAAGATCGCAGCCGCCTTATCATGGTCCCGATGTGCACCGCCGCTCGGTTCTTTAATAATACCATCGATAATACCAATTTCCAGCAAGTCGGTGGGTGCCAGCTTCATGGCTTCGGCCGCCTGTTCAGCCCTGGTGCTGTCTCGCCACAGGATAGCAGCGCATCCTTCCGGAGAAATCACCGAGTACCAGGTATTTTCCAGCATCAGCACGCGGTCACCGACACCGATGCCGAGGGCTCCGCCGCTGGCTCCCTCGCCGATAATGATGATCAGGATGGGTACGGGCAGATGCGACATCTCAAAGAGATTTTTAGCGATGGCTTCGGCCTGTCCCCTCTCCTCGGCGCCGATACCCGGATAGGCTCCGATGGTGTCGATCAACGTCACGATGGGGCGCTTGAATCGTGCGGCCAGCTTCATTATACGCAGTGCTTTGCGATACCCCTCCGGGTGAGGCATGCCGAAATTACGATGCAATTTTTCCTTGGTCGTTCTCCCCTTTTGATGTCCGATAATTACCACCGGGAGGTCCTCTATTTTAGCCAAACCACCTACGATAGCCGGATCATCGCCATAACTTCGATCGCCATGAAGCTCCAGAAAACTGCTCGTGATTCGTTTGATATAGTCAAGCGTATAGGGACGTTGCGGATGTCGCGCCAATTGTACCCGCTGCCAGCGACTTAATTTCGAGTAGATGTCCTTACGCAATTTCTCCGCCTTCTGCTCCAATCGTGCGATATCATCCTGAAGTCTCAGATCATCATGGATGGAGAGATCTTTCATCTCCTGAATTTTTTTCTCGAGCTCGATGATAGGACGCTCGAAGTCTAAGATATATGTATCCATTCGCCCTAAATATTAAAAATTGATTTTAAAATGATCTCCAAATCCAGTACCGGTGAATAGTTTTTCAGATAAAACAGATCGTACCTCTGTTTATCCTCTGAATTCATGGCTGAATCTTTATTTAATTGTACGAGACCAAATAGTCCCGGTTTCATGGCGATACGCTTCTCATCTTTGGTCTCGTCCGTGTATTCGATCATCTCGGAGCCCACGATGCTGAGATCACCCTTGAAGATCGACCACAGATATGGAATTTTTCGTATCCAACTTTTTAAATGGTAATCGCTCTGATCGAATTCGCTGACCCTGATGAAATTGCCATGATAGGTCACGATGTTTTTTGTGATCAGTTTCACATTTTTGATGAATCGTGTATACAGGTAAAACGGTGAAAGCAATAACAGACCCATCAAAGAAAGCAGGATATCGATGCTTCGTTTCGAAACGATGCTCAAGGGACGGTCGAACTGATAGTCGATATCCACCAGCGGTAAGGCACCGATACGATCGATGGATGCTTTGCCGATAATGACTTCCATATTCCGCGGCACGAGCTTAAAATTGGTGCCCTTACGGCGCGTACGCGACATGATCTCTAAAATTTTATCATACGATATGTGATCGGTGGAAAAAATAACCTCCTGAATCTTTTCGTGTCGTATCACTTCATCGAGTTTATCGGTGGTGCCCAGCAGACGGATACCGTTCACGTCGTTGGCCATATCGGATTCTTCGATGGTGACCAATCCGGAAATCATGTAACCACCGTCGACATGGCTTCGCAGTTTCTCAATGACCTTCTGGCCGCCTTCTCTGGTGCCCACAACGAGCGTCCTTCTTCCCAGCACCGTTTTCCCGAAGGTGCCGCGGGATTGTATGATACCCAGTCGCGGGAAAAGTTTGAAAATGAAACGCCAACCGCCGATGAAGATGATGTTCAAACATCCGGAGATCAGCACCACAGCGCGTGAAAATGCATATTGATTAAAGAAGAACGTGAGCGATGCGTTCATAATAAAACCGATGATTACGCCTCCGGATGAGCGTAACGCCGAGTATTTTTTAGACCCGTAACCACCCATGATCCCGATCGATAAAAGCCAGATGGACGAATAGACCACCGTCACCGTCAGATAAGAATGTAAATGCTTCAGAGCGCCGAAGCGGATCAGGTTAGCAATGACAAGGCTTATATTCAAAAGCAGCAGATCGACGATGACGGGTAAAATAATTCGAATGAATTGAGCTAAGAACGTCATTGCCGCTCGCAACAAGATACCGCTCATCAAAAACCACTGCGGCAGATAAAAATACCGGCTGTGATAATGCTTCTGAACGAACAGCTCCATCGCCCTGTAGAACATGAGAGTCAGGTCGATATCGGCTCGCTTCGAACTCTCTCCTTTGAAGTGAATAATCTTGGTCTCTGGAAGATAGAAGATCTTCCAGCCTGCCTCACGGATCCGATAACACCAGTCGAGGTCCTCTCCGTACATGAAGAACGCTTCATCCAGATATCCCACGTCCTCCAGGACTTCCCGGCGCACGAACATAAACGATCCGGAGATCGCCTCCACTTCATAAGTCTGATCAGGATCGAGGTACGTTAAATTATATTTTCCAAAGAGCCTGCTTCTGGGAAAGAGTCGACTCAGACCAACGATCCGTGTCAATCCGACCCATGGCGTGGGGAAGCTGCGGCGACAGGCCAACTGCAACGTTCCGTCGGGATTCAAGATCTTGCACCCCACCATCCCACAGTCGCTCTTTCCTTCCATGAAACGAAGGATAACGGAGAAGGTATCCTCCTGCACCACGGTATCGGGGTTTAACAGCAGGAGGTAATTCCCTTTCGCCTCCTTCATCGCCTGGTTATTCGCTGCTGCGAAACCGACGTTGTTGCGATTGGCGATAAGATGCACTTCCGGGAAAGATGTCCTGATGAGTTCAACACTCCCATCAGTGGATGCGTTATCGACAACGAATATTTCCGTGGAAATACCCTTCGCTGCTTTTCTAATGGAGACCAGCGACTGTTCCAGCAGTTCCTTGACATTGTAATTAACAATTATAATCGATAATTGGATCATTCGGTCGTTTCGACTTTGTAAGTGCGAATAAAAATTACAAAAATTTTGACTCAGAGTCAAGCGAATTATTGGATAATGAAACAGGACGCACGGTGAAGACGGTCGGTTAGCGCTTTCGCAAGATAGATGGTACATGATCCCTGATTAGTCAACGAATCTTAAACGAAGCTAAAAAGGATGCGTTCCACATGAGGGTAAAGAGATTTCGAATGGGTTTGTTATTTAGTGTAAAAAAATGTTGATTTTAATAATTTAAATTATTAAATTATGTTTCAATTGCCGAAGTGGTGAAATTGGTAGACGCGCACGGTTCAGGGCCGTGTGAGCATACGCTCATGTGGGTTCGACT
This sequence comes from Candidatus Zhuqueibacterota bacterium, assembly GCA_016926625.1. Taxonomy (GTDB): domain Bacteria; phylum Zhuqueibacterota; class Zhuqueibacteria; order Thermofontimicrobiales; family Thiofontviventaceae; genus Thiofontadaptatus. The sequence goes on along the minus strand of JAFGOE010000129.1, from coordinate 1,565 downwards.
CCCACCTTCGGCACGAGTGGTTTATAGGGTATTGTTTTTTCTACGTTTACAATCTTCGTTTTATCTACTGTGACAAAACTGCGTCAATGAAAATCGAGTTAACAAAGCGTCCGGGAAGTCCATATTGGTATTTTGATTACACCTGGAAAGGCAGGCGTATCCGTAAAAGCACCAAAACCACGGATAAACATCTGGCTGAACTTGCAAAATCAAAATTGATCTTACAGCTGGATCGTGAATCCCTGGGACTGGAACAGGGTGACATCAAGACTGAAATCACCACGTTTCACCATAAGATCAAATCGTATATTGATAACCACTACCCCAAACGGACTGCTGAAACCTACTGGTTGCGCTGGCGGAACTTCCTGCGCTGGATTGCCACTGAACGGAAATACACTTTCATCCAGGATATATCAAAACAGGATTTGGAAGACTATAAAACATATCGACTCAAACAAACTACCATCCACAACAAAACTGTGTCCAGAGCAACGGTCAACAACGAACTAAAAGACTTGCGCCGTCTGTTCAACATTGCCCTCAAACTGGAACTGATCAAGTTTAATGTATTTAAAAACATATCAATGCTGCGGCATACCAAAAAAGTCCCCCATTATTACACCGACGATGAGCTGCAACGGATCTTTTCCCACCTTACCCCCCGTTATAAACCCTATTTCATAACCCTGCTCTATACAGGAATGCGCAAGGGTGAACTGGAACAGCTTCAATGGGCGGATGTTGATCTGGAGCGGAAACTGATTCACATAAAACCGCATGGTGATCGAACGATCAGCAAATGCCGCCCCAGAACCATTGAAATGCATGAACAGGTATATCAGGCAATCATGGAGCGAAAACAACTCCAGGAAAGTGATGTGTATATTTTTTCAAGTAAGCAGGGTAACGTGTTGACAAAAAATATCTTATATACTATTTTTCAAATAGCAAAACAAAAGGCGGGTGTAAAAAAAGGCAATGTCCACAGCCTGCGTCATACATTTGCTACACGATTGGTGCAGAACCATGTAGATCTGAAATATATCTCATATCTGTTAGGACACACCACTGTAAAAACGACAGAGATTTATGCACATATCAAACCCCCAGACATTTCCACAGGATTCCTGGAAAAACACCTGAACTGGGACATGTGATATTTTAGGCAATTTTTAGTTGCATTGTGGATTTTATTTTTTTATATTTATAATGCCATGGATTGAGAAAGTTTTAACTACATAGTTTCACCCCAACTATGTTTACAGGGCGGATCGTGAATGCGGTATGGATTTATCCATGGCAGCCGCAATTCAGGTCTGCCCTTTTTGTATTTAGGGTAACTTAATTACAGTTTTGACCGTTCACTTTTCTGAACGGTTGCACCCTTAACCGTTCATTTTTGTGAACGATCAGCACCTTAATCGTTCATTTTTCTGAACGGTCACAACCTCAACCGTTCACTTTTCTGAACGGTTAACACCCTGACCGTTCATTTTTGCTAACGGTTGTAATTGATTAAATAATAAATAATTAAGTCAAAACGCCATTTTCAACCGTTCATT
>JAFGOE010000128.1 GCA_016926625.1 Candidatus Zhuqueibacterota bacterium | reverse complement strand
TGATCAGTGAGGCCGCTCTCTTTGCACCAGTTGAAGACAACTCGCAGCTGATGCAAGTCCTTATTAATCCCTAACCGATGGGCACCCTGCTGCAGGCGCTCAGTTTTAAATCGCTCCATGTCTGTGATTCATATGTCATTCACAAAGCCTATTATATTCAACCTATTATTGTTCGCGATGCAACCATAAAGGACAGTGTTTTATCTGGAACGGAAGATGTCGTGGCGTTTTTTAGTGAGTACCGATTTAAGGCGCAGGAGCACTTCCTGGTAGGATACTTAAACTCACGAAACGCCTTAATTGCCGCACAGGTTTTAAATGTTGGTCTAACGACAGAGTCAATTGTTGACGTAAATAATTGCATAGCGATGGCGTTATTGGTAGGAGCCTCAAAAGTGGTATTTGTTCACAATCACCCGTCGGGAGAGGCGCTCCCTTCTCAAGCTGACAAGAACATCACGGAGGAAATGCGACGAAAATTTCGTATGTTTAGTATTGCAGTAGTCGATCATGTTATCCTTGGAAACGGAACATATTTTAGTTTTTGTGAGGAAGGTTTATTAGCATAGGTTATTATAGATCTTACAGTTAACGAAAAAGGCGCTCGGCTTCGGGCGCCTGAGATTTTCAGAAAGGTATAAATTAATCGTAAAGGAGATTAGCATGGGCAAGCGAAAAGAAAAGAATACAATTCAGGTTTATCCCACACTTCCCCAGAATGTTTACAACGAAATTCGTTTAATGTATCCCAACCTTCGGGATGGTTCGGCAATAGTTCAACTCTTGAATGACTATAAAAAACTTAAAGAGGAACGGGATAAATTAATGATTGCGTTACTGGAGAAGAATCATCGAGATTTTTTAAGCACATCCAATAACAGCTGATAATTCTGACGAACAGTTATTGTATTGGGATGATCTTCTCCCAAAGTTTGCTCCAATATCGTCAGCGCACGGCGGTACAGCGGCTCCGCCTCGGCATACTTCCCCTGAGTGTCAAGCAATAGTGCCAGGTTGTTTAAACTGGTCGCCACATTGGGATGATCGCGCCCCAGGGTCGCCTCAAAAATCGCTAGCGCTCGGCGGTACAGCGGCTCCGCCTCGGCATACTTCCCCTGAGCGCGAAACAATACCGCCAGGTTGTTTAAACCGGTCGCCACATTGGGATGATCGCGCCCCAGGGTCGTTTCCTTAATCGCCAGCGCACGGCGGTACAGCGGCTCCGCCTCGGCATACTGCCTCTGATCCGCAAGCAATTCCGCCAGGTTGTTTAAACTTTGAGCCACATCGGGATGATCGCGCCCCAGGGTCGCCTCACGAATCGCCAGCGCACGGCGAAGCAGCGGCTCCGCCTCGGCATACTGCCCCTGATCGCTAAGCAATACCGCCAGGTCGTTTAAACTGGTCGCCACTTCGGGATGATCGCTCCCGAGGGCCTCCTCACGAATCGCCAGCGCACGGCGGTACAGCGGCTCCGCCTCGGCATACTGCCTCTGAGCCCAAAACAATTCCGCCAGGTTGTTTAAACTGGTCGCCACATTGGGATGATCGCGCCCCAAAGCCGCCTCACGAATCGCCAGCGCACGGCGTAAGAGCGGCTCCGCCTCGGCATACTTGGCATGGGAATTTAAATAAAGACCACTCTGGTTGTATAGTAACGAAACTTTGTCCAGTCCAACTTGCTGTTTATCAGCATGACCTGAGGCGGCCAGTACATGAGGCAGTAATCGCTCGCACACTGGCCAGGATCGTACATCATCAGGCCCGATATCACCCGAGGAAAACACCTTAACTAACATTCGCACCGCCGCCGCAGACCAAGTCTTTATTTCGTCGTTAGATAGTCGATCCTGCACGATCGCTTGCACCAGCCGATGGATGGAGATCATGTCCGCTTTCACATCAACCAGCGAATAGGCTCTTAAAAGGGAAAGCGCATCATTTAAGGTGATGGGATCACCGAGCAGATGGGACAGTGTCTCAGGTACTTCCTCTATCGGATGGGCAAATAATTCTTTGGGAATATCATCGGGGGCGAAGAACGCAAGGAGATTCAACAGATCTGCAGCGTCGATTGAGCGTTCCTTGATCTTTTCGAATGACATGGTCCAGGTAGTGGCCACGGTAGCGCGATAATTCGTGAAAGGTACTCCTCGTGGAAATAAGTCCGTTTGACGTTCACGATAAAGATTCAGGTAATCGCTCAAGGATAGTTTATTCTCCACACAATACGCCGCCGCCTGCTCCAGCGCTAACGGCAGATTGCCCAATTTATCGGCCAATTGACCTGCTGCAGCTTCGTCTTTATCTCCCGTTCGTTTTGTCAAATAGTAGATCGATTCGGATCGAGGCAGAACCTTGACCTCAAGCGGATCAGCGACACCGCTCCAGTTGGGATCGCGTGAGGTGATGATAATATGTCCCGTCTGTACTTGCGGCAGGTAGTCCATTATAGATTCCAAGTTAGGCGCATTATCATAAACGATCAGCCAATCCGTGTGCCGCCCGAACCAGAGCTTAACCGCGGCAACGATAATGTTTTGATCTTTCTCGTCTTTCTCCGGCAGGTCTCGGGCTCGAGCAAAATCGGCTAAATCGGAGGCGAGGCTCAACGGATCTTCGGCTTTAATCCACCAAACGATCTCATAGTCGGATGAGAAGCGGTAACAATATTCCAGTGCCAGCTGTGTCTTGCCGATACCACCCAAACCATGTACGGCCTGCGCTTGCGTCAAGGCAGTCGATCTGTCGGTAGCCAGGGATGATCGCAGCTGGTCCAGAAGTTCCTTTCGGCCTGTAAAGTACGGGTTGCGCAGGTAAGGGACGTTCCAGTATGGCGGAAGCGCGCCAGGGAAACGAGGCGGGCTTTGCGCCTGTAGATGGATATTGTGGCTTTGATGATGGCTTTTTACGTTCCTTCTTAATACCATCGAGTAGGGTCGTCTTTGCTTCCTTTTCGTCCAGGCCAACCAGATCAATGTAGCTAATTCGTTTCAATAGTCCTGGTATTTTAAAATCTTCAACACGAATCGGAATTAAGAGGCCTTTTTCTCCCCGCGGATCGTTCATGACGGCCGTTTCCCACTCAGCTGGCGTAAAGTTCGACTTAAAATAGCTTGGAGAGAGCACGGCAATGGTATATTTGCACTCTTCGCAGGCTTTGTCCATGTTGTGAAGGATACTCTGTCCTGCTCGAAAATCCCAGGCCTGGATGATCGTACTGTATCCTGCTTCTTCCAAAATCCAGGCGATCCATTCAGCCCATTTGGAATCGCGGCTGGTATAGCTGATGAAAAAGTCTTTCACTGTGTCGTCCTTTTTTCTTTTGTCCACTCCCATATATCCGCTCAGAGTTAGTGTTCAGGTGTCGGGGGTTTTCTTTCGAAGACCAATCGTCTGCTAAAAAAAACGCCCCCACCCCACCCCCAAATAATCAAATAACTCAAATAATCAAATGATCAATAAATACTACCCGGATGATTATCTGGAACGAACCGCTCGCACATAACCGTAGTCGTTGAGGACGACGGAGCTGCCGCAATCGCCAGTGGTGAAAATGACATCCCAGCGACGCCGCTCGTTTCCTTTTAATTGATCACTTGTCCATATCCATATTTGTGTTTTATCAAACACTGGATCAATGCATAAATTACCATTTTTTTCCTCTGGCTCCATTAAACTCATCGCTTCTTCCAACGTCGGTAACCGCCAATCATGGTAACCTGCAAAATTTTCGCTGTTTAATGTATCGATATATTTTTCTGCTTTGTCTAATTTCATATATTCATCTGAACCACTCCTCTGCCAGAGAAGACCAGAACTTGCATCCAGAACAGTCAATTTATCCTTGCTCACCTGATAATGATGTGGAAATCCTTTTCCGTCTGGATTACAATAGTCTTTGCTCCAAGAGGATTCCTTGCAATAGAAGTCATTCAATGTTAACATTGTTTTGACATCGCTTTCGGAAAGTTCAAGCGGCGTATTGCGGAAGGTTTTAATAATAGTCGGTTTTACTATTCTTTCTTTTTCTACATCACTACGAGTATTATCTCTTTTCGTAACCACATTCTTTTTAACCAAATTTAAGGCGCGCAGCAAAGCATTATAACCAGCCTCATAATCGGTGAAATCTATATGAAGTCTACTTAGCAAAATAGCGGGTAATTCGGTATTGCTAAGTAGGCATGGGATGATGCGCTTTCTCAATGCATGAGCACACGACCATTCTTCTTCGACCCAATACGATGTGGAGGCTGATTCTGACCAGATGAGGATCAGCGTATCACAAGATTTAATTGCATTACTCACCACTATCGGCAAATTACCCCCACCCTCAATCCGCGCATAATCGATCCAGATATCGGCACCATTATTTTTTAGATTCTCTGCGATTTTACGCGATATAGCATTGTCTTCCCACGTATGACTAATAAATACTTTTGGCATAGGATGTCCTTGTTCTTATTAGAATATTCTGAGTGCCCCCACCCCACCGCTCCCGAATAATCAAATAACTCGAATGATCAAATAATCAATGAATACTTACCCGGATGATTGTCCGGAACGAACCGCTCGTACGAACCTGGAGTAGTAGAGGCCGTCGTCGTCGCAATCACCTCTGTTGAAATAGACAACCCAGCGACGCCGCTTGCCCTTTACTTCATCGCTCGTCCAGATAAATCTTTGTGTTTTATCAAACACGGAATCAATATATAAATCTTTTGTTATTTCCTTCGGCTCCATTAAACTCATGGCTTCTTCAAGTGTAGGCAGTCTCCAATCATCGAAACCTGCAAATTTATTGCTGTTAAGCTCCCCGATGTATTTCTTTGCCTCATATTCCATAAGTCCCATAGCCGAACCACCCTGTTGCCACATAAGGCCAGTTGCCTCGTCAATAATGACCTCGCCACATTTAATCGGTTTATATTCATGCAAGCAACCTCTCCCGCCAGTATTTATGTCTGCATCGTAAAATCCATAGTTAATAATCATCTCTTTTACTTCAAGATACGACAATCCAGTCCAACTGCTTCTTAATTTAAATGCTCCGGGACTGACCACTTTCAATATCTTCCGAATTCCTTCTTCATATTTAGATTCTGGGAACAAGTTAATCCAATGGATCTTTTTCACTTCAGTATGGGCTATCTTGCAGTCATCCAGCCTGATCGGGATTAAATAGACCCCGTCCTGAGGATAAAGATCAAATTTATCGAGGGCTAATTTTAATTCCTTTTGCGCGTAACCAACATGATCCACTGACCGCGATGAAAACAGAGCTAAGAAAAAGACACTGCTCTCAATGGCTTTTTCGATTTCGACCTCCCAGAGCTTGCCCGGCAGCAGGTCTTCATTATCAAACCAGATGTCCAGACCGTAGCTCTTAAGATCCTTATAAAGTTTATTAGCAAATGCGATGTCTGCGTGAACATAACTCAGAAATATCTTGGCTTTCGGTTTATCCATCACGACCGCCTGTTAGGTTAAGTGAAACGATATGAAAGTGATAATGTAGGGGAATATTATAATAAACTGCGATATGCTCGATTTAAAAAAACATAGCAAATTTCCAATACAATGTCAAGAAAAATATTGTAATGAAATCGGCTGATCCTATTTAAATCCGGCGAGGGGAAAATATTGCAATCAAATGATAAAATTGAGGAATAGTATTCATTCAAATAGATTTGTCTTGATGTGTTGAACGGTACTTTGGCTGACTCTGGGCGAGTGGTCTTAAGCGCGATCAGGGTAAGCAGGTTTATGTATCCATCCCAGACCAGGAATTGAATTGACTATCTCATTTACATCAGTAGCTGATAATTCAATCGGAGTGTTTGTCAATTTATTTGATGAGTTTTTCCAGATGGCTTTTTATCGACTAGTATGATCTAATCGTCCTAAAATATAATAGATTAAAAAAGGAATAGTAGCCAGAAGACAATTTGTAAGAAAATTAGATAACCAAACTTTATTTACAACTATCTCCCAGATACGTGCAATGTAAATCATTATTCCAGAATTAGTTAATAGCAATGTATATACGATGCCTGTCAAAAAAATTGATACTAATGCTCTAATCATACTTTCCTCACATGGTTTAAATCACAAAGCAGTAGGTAATAAATACTATGCAAATTCTATATTCAATTCTTATAAGATAAATACGCCTTCCTGTAACGGCGATAATTCCAGTATATACATGATATATCCATTTTGTTATCCCAATGTACTCCTTCTTACATTTTTGAAAATTTTCGATGATGATCATGTAAATAATCTTTGGCAATTGTATAGCAGTACCGTATAAAATTTTACATCAGAGGCACATCATTCGTACTTTCCTCCCCACTCATTAATCGATTGCTCAGTCGTTCCCAATCTTTAGCAAATACTCGTTTAAATCTCAAAGTCATTTCCGCCAACCATTCGAATGCTGATTCCCAGGTGCTGACATCCACAAAGGAGAAACCTCTAATTACCCTGATGCGACTGGCTTTTTTACCTGGAAGTTCCATCCATTCAATAGGCTCCTTGACATCCAGTCCCTTTTCAATCTCTTCTCGATAGGATAGTAGAGTCTTATATAATTCTTTGGAATCCGAAATGTACAATTCACATCTTACCTTGTTCTCACGAGAATCTACAATCAAAGCGATATGTGAATCTGACCGTCCAATTGCGACAGAAAACCAGTGCTGAGGTCTTGGCGTACGTAACTTCAATTTTGGGTGGTTTTGCGTAACATACTCTTTAAATTGCTGCCAAAATTCAAGCTGTTTCGTCTTGGTATCTGTCAGATCCCCATCTTGCGCACTTGTGCGCACAGACCTTTTCCATTCGTTAGGACGAGAGATGACATTAAATTTCGGTGCTGGTAATGAGTTTTCTATCTGCCACAGTTCAATGGTCACAAGAAAGAAATTAATTTGTTCGTCAGTATGCTCATTTAACCAATCAATAGCTTGAAGGTGTTCCTCTTTGACATCCCGCACAATCCATATAATAAATTCAGCTTCCAGGCCAGCTGCATAGGTTATAATTTGACCGAGATGACCATGGTCTGTCATTTCAAGCTGATTTTCGATGATGATCCTGCGACCCGTCGTCTCTTCCTCGGCTAAAATGTCGACATTGAAACGCCCGACACTCGCTTCCGTCTGTGTAACCTGAATCCCGATCCCAACTTCGTCCGATAATAGTTCAATATTCTCCGGCTCAGCTAGCCAGCTAGTAAAGTCGAATGCTTCATGTTTCCAGCAGTCTCTTAAGTCAATACGCGTGAGTTTACCTAGATTCATACTGCGCTCCATTCATCTGAATAAGGATTATGTTTTTGTTAGATCATTTTTTAATAGTAGGAAAATAAGTCAATTATCAAAAATATCCAGGAAATAAATAATAGTCCCTTCTAAAAAAGATGAAATGATAAATATTTAATAACTATCTCTTGAATATCCGATTATCAATACACCCTTCAATGGTAGTTTAAGCCTCGCACTTGCATAGAGAGTATCAAAAAATGATACTACTTTTTCAAAGTCGCGATTTTTTATGTAAAGATTCCGAACAGCTATTGCACAATACTCTATATCATGCATCATACAGGCTTCAAAGAGATCTTTTAGAAATTGATTATTTAAATAACCCCTCCCCGCCTCTACTTCTAGAACAATTTTACCTTCAGTATGCCAGGCATCAGCGTCGAATGCTTTTTCAACTTTACCATTCATACCATATAAAACAGGTACCTGAATTTTACAATCTGCCTTCTTTCCAGATTCGACAAGAAATCCAATTTTTTCTAAGCCTGGTCGCAAGATTGAAAGAACAGTGTCACTGACAGTCTCATCAAATCGCTCCTCAATTTCTTCCTCTACATTTTTAAATACATTGACTACTTCAAGGATAAGCGGTGGTGGTGCATCTGACTTAGGAAAGAATATCCAGTTTGTTTTCCATGATATAGCCATTTATTATCCTTTCAAATCACATATAGTGTATGCTTTGTCATCTATCTTATTGCATAATTAGAGAAATATTGTTATTAAATCGTATCGAAGATCTAATGATTATAACATGTTCAATTTATTGTCGATAAAATACCAATGGAAACATCAAAAATCCATTTTTTTTAAACTAATTCATATAAACTTCACAGGGTAGTACGGGCATGTTTATACGCGCCCGTGCGATGCACCTTTCGGGTGCGTCGCACGTTTCGTTTGAATGCACATTAATTTTTAATTTGCTTTGTACAAACCGGGAGTTTCGTTGATCAAGGCATGTCCAGCGCTCCTTCCTTCCCCACGTGCGACGCACTCTGAAAGTGCATCGCACGGCACCACCCCAACAACTGCACTGAAACGTGGTTCACTTCATACAAAATCAGTCACGTCATGCGCACAATCACCCCTCCCCCACCCAGTACTCCGACAACACCTCAGCCTGCTCCAGCACCAGATCTGTGGCCATTTGCTGTTTGTCGGGGGGATAGCCGTAGTCGCGGAGGAGGCGTTTTACCATGACGCGCAGCTTTGCTCGGACGGTCTCGCGGAACTTCCAGTCGATGCTCGTGTTCTTGCGGATCTTGTCGGATAACTCGCGGGCCATTTTGGTGAGGATCTCGTCGCCTAATATGTCCCGCGCACTCTGGTTGTTCGCTAACGCATCGTAGAAGGCGATCTCCTCGTCGGTTAGATTCAGCCGCTCTCCTCGTTTTTGGGCTTCCTGCAGGTTCCTGGCGATCTCGACGAGTTCCATGATCACCTGCGCTGCGTCGATGCTGCGATTGTTATATTTGGTAATCGCATCCTCCAGCATTTCAGAAAACTTCCGGCTCAGCACCGTGTTCGTCCTGAATTTAACCCTGATCTCATCGGCCAGCAGCTTCTTCAGCGCCGCGAAGGCCAGGTTCTTGTATTTCATCTTCTGAAACGCATCCAGAAATTGATCCGACAGGATCGATATCTCCGGCTTGTCAATGCCCAGCTCCCTGTAGATGTCGATCACTCCATCGGACACGACCGCCTTCGACACCAGTTGCTTGATGGCCGTATCCGCATAGAAAGCCTTTCCTCCATCCGATGGCTCGGTCTTTCCGAACGCATTGCTTACCGCCTGAAACAGCGCCGCATCGTCGCGCACCTCCCTCGCCTCCGGCGCCGAGGCTGCCAGCGATAATGCCCGCATCAGCGCGTTGGTGTGCTGCATGAACCGCTCCCTGCCCTTCTCCTGCTTCAGGATGAAGTCCATCATCTCCGGGATCATCCGCATCTTCTCCTGCGCCGACGCCCCGAAGTAGCGGCCGTAATCGTACCCGTGCAGCATGGTCTTTACCACCTCGTACTTCTCTTGCATCAGCCTCACGGCGACGCTGATGTCGTAAGTCGGCTGCTCCTTGCCGCCGCTCTGGGAGTAGACCATCACCGCCTTCTTCAACTCATCCGCGATGCCGATGAAATCGACCACCAGTCCGCCCTGCTTGTCCTTGTACACCCTGTTCACCCGCGCGATCGCCTGCATCAGGTTGTGGTGCCTGATCGGCTTGTCCAGATAAAGCGTGTTCAGCGACGGCACGTCGAAACCGGTCAGCCACATATCACGCACGATCGCGATCTTGAAATCTGAATTCGCATCCTTGAACATATCCCCCAAATCCCTGCGCTTCTGCTTGGTCCGGATGTGCTCCTGCCAGTCGCTCCCGTCCGACGCCGAGCCGGTCATGATGATCTTCATCGTGCCCTTGTCATCGTCCTGATGGTACCAGTCCGGCTTAAGCTTTCGAATCGTATCATGCAGGTCGATGCAGATGCGCCGGCTCATGCACACGATCATGGCCTTGCCGTCCATCACACTCTGCCTCAGCTCGAAGTGGTGCACGATGGTCTCCGCCACCGTCTCAATGCGCTCCTTCGTCCCCACCAGCGCCTCGATGGTGGACCATTTCGATTTCAGATACTCCCTGCTCCCCTGCTCCTCAAACTCGGTGATATCGTCGATGTCCTCATCCAGCCGCCTGAAGATCTCCTCGTCCTTGCCGATCTTTACTAGCTTGGATTCATAGAAGATCGGGACGACTCGCTTATCCTCCCGCGCGTCGTGCATATCGTAGATGTCGATGTAATCGCCGAAGATCGTCCGCGTGCTCTTGTCCTCAAAATCGATGGGCGTTCCGGTGAAGCCCAGAAACGATGCGTTGGGCAGTGCATCGCGCAGATATTTGGCAAAGCCGAAGCGCAGCCTGCCGTCTGTGATCTTGCCCTTGAAGCCGTAATGCGTTCGATGCGCCTCGTCCGCGACGACGATGATATTGTCGCGTTCCGACAGCAGCTCGAACTGCGGACTCTCCCTGTCCAGAAATTTCTGTATCGTGGTAAAAAATATACCGCCGGAAGCCACCTTCAACTGCCTCTTTAGTTCGTCCTGACTTGTGATCTCCTGCGGCTTCTCCCGGAATATCTCTCCCAATCCCGAAAACGTTCCGAAAAGTTGATCATCGAGGTCGTTGCGGTCCGTGATCACCACCACGGACGGATTCTTCATGGCCGCATCCTGGGTGATCTTGCCCACATAGAACGCCATGGTCAGCGATTTACCCGATCCCTGGGTGTGCCACACCACGCCGATCTTCTTGCTCTTGCCCACCGCCTGATGCGTCTTGCGGATGGCCTTATTGGCGGCGTGATACTGATGATACCCGGCGATGATCTTGGCAGTGCGATGATCTATTTCCTTGAATCCAATGAAATTCCCTATCAGGTCGATGATGACGGACGTGTTGCACATGCCTTTCAGGATCACTTCCAGTTGCGGCACGGTGGACGGCTCTCGTTTCACGCCGTCGATAGTGCGCCACGGCATGAACCACTCCCAGGGCGATGTAATGGTGCCGACCTTCGCGCTCGTGCCGTCAGCGATGATGAGGAATTCGTTATAGGTAAATAGCGAGGGTATCTCCGCCAGGTAGGTCTGCAACTGCTCGAATGCGGATCTGACGGTGGCATTCTTCGACGCCGGATTCTTCAGCTCGATGACGCCCATGGGCAGGCCGTTGATGAAGAGCACGATATCCGGCCTCCGGTTGTGGCCGTTCTCCAGCACAGAGAACTGATTCACGGCGAGGAATTCATTATTACTCGGACGGTCGGCATCGATCAGCCTCACCGGCTCACCCTTGATGCGGCCGTCATGCCGAAACTCGACGTCCACGCCGTCCACCAGGTAGCTGTGGAACTGCTTATTATTGACGATGGTGATTGGACTCAGGGTCCGCGTCACCTTGCGCACGGTCTCTTCGACTGCTTCGGGAGGGATAGAGGGATTGAGCTTGCGGACAGCGCGTTCCAGCCGGTCGACGAGCACGACCTCGTCCCAGTCCGCCCGCTCCGGATACGGCCCGTCCGGCGCGATGTCCGGCCCATGGACGATGCTGTAACCCAGTTCACCCAGTATCTCCAGCGCTGCGTTTTCGATATCCTGTTCAACGATTAGCGACATAGTCCAACGGTACCCTTATTTTTCCCGACATGAGTTTGGGGAGGAGTGAGTCTCTAATATCTATAATTAAATCTATTTCTCTGAGATTGGTTAATATTTTAATCATTAATTTACTAATATTTTTATTAAAGTATTCAATGATTGAAATCGGAGGTACTATGATTGGTAGATTTCTAAAAGTGGAAGTGGTAATCGTATCAAAAATTGTCCCATATGCATGTCTTTGCATTAATTTTATTGAACTTGATATGAGATAAAACACGAAAAAATCGCTATTATCTATTTTTGATTTAAATCCATAATTAGTCTGATTAATTGTCATTGCTTGGGATAAAATACAATAATTACCTATTGTTCCTCGCGCTGTTATGATAGTGGTGTAAATTGGTAATAATTTTGCATTGCTCTTCTCAACTCCATATGATTTAATCTTTCGCTCTGTATTTAAGATGAAAGTCCCTCTAGAATCAGAAACATCTTTAGCTGAAACCCAAGGGATATTGCCATCCCAATATTCTAAAATTTGAGTTTTTGGTGTTCCTCCACTAAGCATATCAGCAATTTTAAAAATTGTGTCTATTTCCCACCCCTTCGGAATCTCCCCCAGCTCGCTGTCCACCATCTCGCCACCGCTCGACTTGTACGGTTTGCCGTGTTCGTCGGGAAATTCAAAATCGATGAACCAATGTTTGAAAATAGCCGCTCCGATTTGTTTTAATGTTTCGTTCTGCCGCTGGAGGAGTTCTATTTTGGCATCGAGATCAGAGAGAATCTTGGCGATGGCGATTTGTTCTTGGAACGGAGGGAGACAAAATGTAAAATTTAATAAAGCATTTATCTGCATATTAGGTTGAGTAGATGTTCCACCAGAAATATTTTCAATAAATCCGTCATATTTTTCTGAACAAAGATTATAGTATAAGTATTGTGGAACGCATTTTTTAGAATCAACTTTTATTCGAATTAATCCGTTATTGAATACAGCATTCAAATCTTCTTTTATAATTTTTTTTACCCCAATTGAAGCACCTGTTCTGGCGATTAAAATATCATTTCTTTTAAGTTTATATTTGTCTAAATCATTATCTGTGACTCTCGTAAATCCCCATCTGTCATAATCTTTATCCTGAGAGATATCCTGTATCCTTAAACACTTTAATCCAGTGTTTTTATTAATAATTGGCGCTCTTCTAATTGCATCTAATCCAGTATTTACCCTAGATGCAATATCATTTATTGTGATCAAACTCCACTCACTCAGTAATCTAGCTTCCGTCTGCTTGAATTTCGTCTCCTTCGTCATATCTTAAACCCTATGCTCTCCAGGTTCTTTCTGATCTCCTCGTCCAGTCTGCGTCCTTCCTCCATCTGCTGTCTCAACTGCGAGGTCAGCTCCTTCATCTTCTCCTCGAACGGGATGCCATCGTCCTCCTGCTCTTCGATGCCGACATAGCGGCCGGGAGTGAGTATGTGATCGTGCGTGCGGATGTCGGCTAATTGGGCCGACTTGCAGAAGCCGGGGATGTCTTCATAGCCCTCGTTCGCCCGCCAGGCATGGTAGGTGTCGGCGATCTTGCGGATATCCTCATCGGTCAGCTCCCTGTTGCGGCGGGAGACCATCTCCCCCATCTTTCGGGCGTCGATGAACAGCGTCTCGCCGGTGCGCGTCCCGGACTCCCTCTTCCCGCGCCGGATAAACCACAGGCACGCCGGAATCATGGTGTTGTAAAACAATTGCGACGGCAGGGCGACCATGCAGTCGATCAGATCTGCCTCCACGATGTTCTTCCGAATATCGCCCTCGCCGCCGGTGTTGGACGACATCGAGCCGTTGGCGAGTACGAGTCCGATCACCCCGCTGGGCGACAGATGGTGGATCATGTGCTGTACCCAGGCGAAGTTGGCGTTGCCGGTCGGCGGCGTGCCGTATCGCCACCTCACATCGTCCCGTAGATGCTCGCCACCCCAGTCCGAGATATTGAACGGCGGATTGGCGAGAATGAAGTCGGCCCTCAAGTCCATATGCTGATCGTTGTGAAACGAGTCGCCCAGAAGGATCTGTCGGCTCTCGATACCCCGGATGGCGAGGTTCATCTTGCACAGCTTCCAGGTGGTGGAATTGCTCTCCTGACCGTAGATCGACACGTCATCGATCCTGCCCTGATGCTCCTCGATGAACCGTTCGCTCTGCACAAACATCCCGCCGCTGCCGCAGCAGGGGTCGTACACCCGGCCCTTATACGGCGCGATCATGGCGACCAGCAGTCGCACGATGCTTCGCGGCGTGTAAAACTGTCCCCCCTTCTTTCCCTCGGCATCGGCGAATTCTCCCAGAAAATACTCATACACCCTGCCCAGAATGTCCTTCTTCTTGCTCTCCGCATCGCCGAGTCCGATGGTACCGATCAGATCGATCAACTCGCCGACTCGCCGCTTGTCCAGCGCAGGCCTGGCGTAGTCTTTAGGGAGCACTCCCTTCAGGGAGGGATTCTCCTTTTCGATGAGCTCCATGGCGTCATCGATCAGCTTGCCGATGGTGGACTGCTTGGCGTTATCCTGCAGATACTGCCACCGCGCCTCTTTGGGCACCCAGAACACTCGGCGCATGATATACTCGTCGCGCTCCTCGGGACCCAGGCTCTGTGGATCGTTTCTCAATTCGTCGTACACCTGTTCGAAGCTGTCCGAAATGTATTTCAGGAAAATCAGTCCGAGTACGACATGCTTGTACTCGGCCGCGTCCATATTATTGCGCAGCTTATCCGCTGCCGTCCACAGCTTTTGTTCAAAGCCCAAACCATGCCCATTTTGTGCCATCGTGCCACCGTCTGTAATAGATGAAATTATATTAGCTTTATCATTGGACAGATTGATATCTGTCTATTATAATAATCAGTTTTTTAAATAAGTGGATAAATTTTTGCAACGATAAAACGAAAAGTCATAGTTCATGTTAACAATAGCTTCATTGCAATTGATTTGCTGATTACTGTTTTTTTCTTATAATAATTACGGATAAATAATGCAGGTTTCTGAGATAAATGAAAAAATCTATCAATAATCAATACATTGATTGTTTATAGTGTTATAAAATAGAATAGGACTCGTATAAATTATAATAACAACTACATTATTAAAATGCAAATGAAAAAATTGAAATACCAATCAAATTTACAGGACTTAGAAAAGAGGTAAATTAAAATAAATCGTGTATGAACATATCCAGAAACATGTAGATAGAAAGCTTATTGATTTTTGAAGATAATGTAATGATTGAAGTTTTGATTTGTAAAAAAGAGGGAAATAAATAAAAGAGCCTAACTATCTGGTTAGGCCT
>JAFGOE010000032.1 GCA_016926625.1 Candidatus Zhuqueibacterota bacterium | reverse complement strand
TTTTTCTTCGTGTCCTTCGTGGTCAAAGTTTTTCTTCGCGAGCTTCGTGGTCTTAGCTTTTAGGGGAGGGGGAAAAAAATAAGGCCAGCACCTCGGATAGTATCGATGCTGGCCCCCCCCTAATCTCAGATGTGAATCAATTTAACCTAAGAGAGTTCCCAATTCTCCTTGATTATTACTACGTCTAATTATAGCGACAAAATGTAATATTTGCGGAAAAAAAATCTTAATATAGTTTTACGATTTTTATATTTTTAAAATAATGGGTCAGAATATCAGGATAAGAATAGCCTTCCGAGGCCATTACGGTGGCTCCGACCTGACAGAGACCGACACCGTGGCCCCAACCCGCCCCCTTCAGGATGAATTCCTTTACCTTGTCCTTTGATTGATCCATCACTTTTTCTACATAGAAACATGAGCTATACAGATGGCTATCGGAGAGAACGCGGCGTATTTTCAATTCCTTACCGACGCGAACCGTTTTATCCGATCCCACAAAATCGACGTAGATCAAGCGACCCGATGCACCTCTCGATATCGGAACGATATCTTTCAGTTCACCCACGTCGATGTTCATTTTTTTCAGTAGCAGTTCTTCTACTTTTTCCCGACCGTAAACAACGGTCCACCGAAATAAATCCTGTGTAGAGTACAATTCCGCTAATTTGGGCGGTAATTGATGAATAGACGTATTGCAAAAGACATCGATGTTACCATCGATCAACCTTTTGGCCTTTTCTTCGCTATCTGCAGGGAATTCAATTTCATTTTTGGAGTCGATGCCTGCGATCAGATAAGGGACCTCTCTGTTATCCCAGACGTTGTCATATCTTTCGATGATGCCACCGCATATTTTTGAGTAGCGTGCATCGCATACCTCTGTGCCGTACATCATGACCTCGCCAAATGTGTTTTCCACCGCATGGCGCGAGGAATCGGCTACCTTGATGGCTCCATGGTAACATTGACAGTGGTCATCCGAACACAGATGGAAATCGGTATTATAATGATGTTTACCCATCGTCGCCAGAACGGTGCTGCGGGCGGCAATCGTCTGCGCTTCCAGTAACGCCATAGGGCAATCGGATGTCATTTCCGACGAATTCACACTGGTCAGATACGTCTCAAGGTCGACGATATTGATCGCAACCAGGTGAGCATCGTTATTGAATCCGATCTGAAGCTCGCCATAGTAAGATAATTTTCGTTTGTGTTGCCAGTGAAATTCTATTCCGATCGTCACATCGGACACATGAATGAAAGAAGGTTGCTGAAGCGGACTGATAATGAAGCCGTTTTCTATGATATGGCCTTCGATCTCGATTGTGCCAGTGGCTTTATGCTTAATCTCTTCGATGATGAATGCATCTTCGAATTCGGAATAATCAGCGAGAATCTGCTCCGCCTGTTCTCTCGTATCGATATTCTCGCTTACTATCCAGTAATCGTAATTATCGATCTCGCTGTCCTCCATCTGGATCACGACCCCGACTTGACGGACATGAACATGATATCCTGCGCGATTAAGCTCGATCGTTTTTTCCTCGGCGAGATTGAGATCCTTGTAAATGAATAAACGAATCTGATAGGCCACGATCGCCGGTTTGCTTGCAACGACTTTGGCGCAATAGCTTACCGATTTGATGCCCTCGAAAAAGATTTCATCCGAATGGATAGATCTGAACTGAAAATCCGAATCGCAGGAAAATTGGATGAGCGGTGCCGATTGAATGATGCCAATCTTAATGCGGGGAACTTGTTTTGTTATCTTATATAGTTTGTTTGTTTTCATCGCAATTCCTATAAAATAATTTCACTCCATAGAATAAACCACTTAACGCCAACACCAAAATGATGGGATGAACATGATCTTTGTAAAGATACCATGAGAATGATGTCTCGCTCATATTGATGAAGAGCACGCCCAAGGCGTTGTTCGTACCATGAACGATCATGGATGGCAGTATGCTGTCGCTCTTCCACGCCATAACGCCTAAAAATATAGCCACAATGATAATTTGTATAGTCCACCAGGGATTCATATGAATAATAGCGAATATTAACGCCGTGAGCATGATAGCCTTGGTGACATCGAAGGTATTCTCAAAGCTGGTCTGCACGAATCCTCTGAAGAGTAATTCTTCGCAGATCACAGCGAAAAAGACTGACGATGAGAGCACGACGAATAGATCCGAAATACCGTGAATGGTAAGAGATTGAATGATAGCCCGTTCAAAAAAATCCGGCATGGGGAAAAAGAGTGCGATTAACCGGTCGAGTTCATCCGACACAATAGCCAGGCTCAAGCCGATGAAAACGGAGGATAAGAAGATATCACTGTTTATCTTGTTGAGCCGAAACGTTTTGACACGGGAATATCCTTTATATTTCACGTAGATGAATGCCGGGAGTATGATCAATGCTTCGGCCAACATGACGTGACTCCTCTCGAGACCGAGTAGAAGTACGATTACACCCACGAAAAATATCATGACTATCGTGAGGATCAGGATCAGGATCGCTTCGTGATGGCCGGCGACCTCGATGTCTTTTTTATATAGAGGATCAGGCATGGTTTACCATGTAACTAATTATGATTCCGGCAGAAACAGCTAGATTTAGAGATTCGGCTCGCCCCCGGGATGGAATTTTAATGCGATGATCGGCAAGCGATTCGAGTGAAGAATCAATCCCGATCGATTCATTCCCGCATATCAATGCGATTTTTCCGTGCGGCCGAACAGAATAGAGGTCATTATCACCATAGGCGTCCGCCGCAAAGATTGTGAAATCGTCTTCTTTTAAGCCGTGAATCAGTTGCAAACAGTCGACATCTTCAACGACCGGTATATGAAAGATCGATCCCATCGTGGAGCGAAGTACTTTCGGGTTGTATAGATCGACGGTATTGGTTCCCAAGAAGATGGCATCCACGCCAAACCAATCACAGGTACGAATGATAGTGCCCAGGTTACCCGGATCCTGCGCCGAGTCGATAATGACGGCGAATTTTACTTCGTCCATATTGAACTGAAGGCTATGTTTTTTTACAATCGCGATCACGCCCTGCGAGTTAACCGTATCCGAGAGCGATGAGAGCGCATGTTCATCGATCGAATAACAGGGTATACGTCTCACCGCACAATGTTGTATAAATTCCGAAATTTTTGCAGGTGGTACCAAAGGAACGCAAAGAAGCATGGCGAGGATTTCGAAGGGGGAAGATAAAGCCTCGGTGCACAATTTGATACCCTCGATGATAAATTTGTTCTCGCGATGTCGATACTTTTTTTGGATTAGTTTTCGATATTGCTTCAGTAAATTTTGAGATAATTGATCCAATCAAAAAATCACCTGGTCTAAATTTCAAAACATTTTTCTTCTTCGCTCTCGATGATGCTCATTACCTCTTTCGGATCTTTAGCGTTCAACAGCATTTCGCGAAATTCAGGTTTATGCATTAAACGAGATATACGGCTCAAAGCCTTTAGATGAGGCCCGGTCTTATCCGGTGGACCGACGAGCATGAAGATCAGCCTCACAGGTTTATTGTCGTTAGAGTGAAAGTCGATATCGTTTTCTGTAATTCCGAAAAGGGCTACGATGTCTTTAACTCCCTCCGCCTTGCCATGGGGGATCGCTACATGATCACCGACACCGGTGCTCATCACCTTCTCTCTGTCGAGTATTGCCTTTAAAATTTTATGTCGATCCTGAATTTTTTTCTTTGAATATAAATAATCGACCATCTCTTTGATGGTATCTTCTTTCGTCTGACCCTTCAATGGTAAAATAATCAGATCATCAGAAAGAATTTCTGTCAACTTCATTTATGATCTCCTTACTAAAAAATCTATCGTTTAGAAAAACTCATACGTGCACTGCCTGTTAAAACTTATAACCAAATTTTCGCAGTAAAGCTTTTCTCTCAACGATATCGTTCTCCGTCTCGACGCCGATCGTACTTTGTCCGTCGATAACACCCATAATTCCACTTCCCTGTTCAGTTTCAGCAAGGATAACCTGCACCGGATTTGCCGTAGCGCAGTAAATACGGCATACCTCAGGAACACGTTTGATAGCGTGCAGTACATTGATCGGATACGCTTGTTTCATAAAAATAATGAAACTATGTCCTGCCTTTATATGACTCATATTCTTCTGAGCCAGTCTGATTAATTCAGCATCATTGCCGCTCCAGCGAATAAGACGTTTCTCCGATGCTTCACAAAATGCTAAACCAAATTTAATACCAGGTACCGTATTTACCAGCGCTTCGTGGATGTCTTCCACCGTCTTGATAAAATGAGAATGACCAAGAATTAAATTCAGTTGATCAGGGTTTTCTATTTGAAAGATTTTAAATTCCATATTCGTATTACCTCGTACTATGATTCATTAAAAACATAATAATAATAATTATATCATTATTATGCAAGTACTTTAATAAATTTTATTGACATTTAGTTGGAAAATACATATTTTTAGTCCTTTAATAAATAATAATTTTGACTATAACGATGAGTAAGATGATGATAATTTGTGATCTGCATTGCGATACGATAACGGAGCTGTTAGTTGATGCAAATTTGCATAGTAGTGCGACTCAGGTAAATATACCGGCGATGAGGAAGGGGAGGGTAGGAATACAGCTTTTCGCATGTTATGTGCCGCCCAGCATTCCAGCGGGTTCACGCTATGAACTGGTGATGAAGGCCAGAAATGTATTAGAAGAACAGATAAGTGCCAACAGCGATGCAATTGAGCTTGCCAGAGATCTGGCTGATGTTCAACGTTTAATAGCGGCAGATAAGATGACTGCTTTTCTCACGATCGAGAACGGATCAGCTATTGAAAACGATTTGAAATTGTTAGAGGCCTATTATGAGATGGGAATCCGATGCATGACGCTTGTCCACGCCGAGAGTCATGAATGGGCTCTGTCATCAAACGATAAGTCGCCGCAGCACGCCTCGCTGACTGGTTTCGGTGAGAAGGTTGTCGCCGCGATGAATGAGATGGGCATGATCATCGACATATCTCATGCTCATGATGAAACAGCGAAAAGGGTGCTACAAATATCCAGGCGGCCTGTCGTTGCGACCCACTCGTGTGTCTATCACTTATGCCAGAATGCCAGGAATTTAAACGACGATCTGATCCGATCGATCGCAGATGGTGGCGGAATGATCGGGGTGAATTTTTTCCCGGGTTTTCTGAGCAATCGCTATCACCGTGCCGTTACGGAAAGAGCAGGTGAACTGTTTGCAGAGCTGAGTAAGATGGAACAAAAAGTCGCCCCCGATCTGAGGCAGATATCACTTCTGTTCAGGGACTTCCGTGTCAAGATTCACGACTTGATGAAGGATGTCGCGGTCACGATCGACGATGTAGTCGATCACATCGATTATATTGTGCGCCTGGTCGGTGACGACTATGTGGGGTTCGGCTCGGACTTCGACGGTATCCCTGATACACCGCAGGGGCTAAGAAATTGCTCGGATACGATCACCATTCTGCAGCGCATGGCAGAACGAGGTTACAGTCAGGAATCGATAGGCAAAATAGCGTACAAGAATTTTTTGCGGGTTTTGGAGTTGCATGAATGAAAGAGTATGCATAGCGAAGGGCAGGAAGGAAGCCTAAAAGCTGAGACCACGAAGCTCACGAAGGACACGAAGGAAAGCCAAGACCACGAAGCTCACGAAGGACGACACGAAGGGCACGAAGAAAAGCTAAAAGCGCTAATTACCACAGAGCGCACAGAGCCCTCTGTGATAAAAAAACTTTTATCTTTTCCTTCGTGTGCTTCGTGTCATTCTTCGTGAGCTTCGTGGTTATTTTTTTGGGGATAGTGTGGGACTCTGTATCCATTGTGGTATTAATATTCTGTCCTCTATCCCCTCTCTACCAGTAAAATTCCAAATACTCAGCAATTTCTGTAAAACTATATATAGTATTGAAAAATAAAGACATACACAAAATATACGTATTAATCTAAAAAATAACTTGACAATTTTGTATTAAAGTCATATATTACCTTTAACTGCAAACCCACCCTAGAGCAAATCGTAAGAAACGTGAATTAATAGTGAAAAAGAGAGGTAGTTGATGCAACGTTTTCCCGTTGAACGATCAAGATCAAAAAATCCCACCTTAGAACTCTTCGTTGAGGAAGCCCTGCCTACGGAAGGCAATAATTTTATATTCAGTTTTGGTGAAGGGGAGTTAGATAAGGAAGTAATCGAGAAGGTTCTGCCTTTTAGTCTTGCGTCAGTGGAATATGATGATGTAGAGATCGAACTTAGTGAAAATGCAATGACCGTATTAGAGCGACGATATCTGAAGCGAGATGAGCAAGGCAATATAAAGGAAACGCCGCAAGAGTTATTTCGGCGCGTGGCAAAGGCGATCGCTTACGCTGATTTACAATATGAATCCGAAGCCGATGTCATCCGGACAGAGGGTGAATTCTACGGTATGATGGCACGATTGGAATTTCTGCCCAATTCACCCACACTCATGAACGCAGGTCGCAAGCTTGGTCAGCTCTCCGCATGTTTCGTCCTGCCTGTCGAAGATTCGATGGAGAGCATTTTTGAGACCATTAAGAACACGGCGCTCATTCATAAGAGTGGTGGCGGGACAGGTTTTTCGTTTTCCAGGATCAGACCGAATGGTGATCTCGTCCAATCGACGAAAGGTGTATCCAGTGGTCCAATTTCATTTATGAACGTGTTCGATGCGGCGACAGAGGCCATCAAACAAGGTGGAACCAGGCGAGGAGCCAATATGGCGATCCTTCGCGTCGATCATCCGGACATACTCGATTTTATCGATTCAAAATTGGAAAATGATCGGTTAAATAATTTCAATATCTCGGTGAGCGTGACGGATAAATTTATGAATGCAGTTAAGACCGGCACGGATTACGATCTGATCAACCCCAGGACCAGTCAACCAGCAGGTAAATTAAACGCCAGAGAGGTATTTGATCGGATCGTTAAGAGGGCGTGGCACAATGGTGATCCCGGAATTATCTTTATCGATCGTATCAATGCATCCAATCCGACTCCTGATATTGGTGAAATCGAGTCGACCAATCCATGTGGTGAGCAGCCGTTATTGCCATACGAGAGCTGCAATCTGGGTTCAATCAATTTATCGATGATGGTGTGCGATGGGCAAATCGATTTCGATAAATTGCGCAAGACCGTTCGCAATGCGATTCATTTTTTAGATAACGTGATCGATGTGAATATCTATCCTCTGCCTGAAATCGACAGAATTACGCGGGGGAACAGGAAAATCGGATTAGGCGTCATGGGGTTCGCCGATATGCTCATAAAAATGAACATACCGTATAACAGCGAAGACGCTTTGAAAATCGCAGATATTGTGATGGATTTTATCAATGAAGAAGCATTGATTAAGTCGCAAGAACTGGCCCAGGAACGCGGTGCATTTCCGAATTTTAAAAAGAGTATTTATTATAAACAAAATCAAAAGCCGGTCAGGAACGCCACGAGGACGACGATTGCACCGACTGGTACGCTGAGCATCCTGGCCAACTGTTCCTCAGGTATCGAACCCATATTCGCGCTCTGTTTTGTGAGAAAAGTGTTGGATAATGATGAATTACTCTCAGTGAATCCATTATTTGAAGAATACGCCAGGTGCGTTGGCTTTTACGATGAAAAGCTGATGGGGAAGATAGCTAAAGAGGGAAGTCTGACTAAATTTGATGAAGTACCTGATGGAATAAAGAAGCTGTTTGTCACCTCTCATGACATGACTCCTGAATGGCATATCAAGATGCAAGCCGCATTTCAGATGCATACCGATAACGCCGTATCAAAGACGGTCAATTTCGCGAATCATGCCTCAGAGGACGATGTGCGTGATGTATATATGTTAGCCTATGATCATGGTTGCAAAGGAGTAACGATTTACCGGGATGGCAGCCGAGATCTTCAGGTGTTGAATAAGGGTACAAAAGAGGCGAAGAAGGAGAGCGTTTCTGCAGTGAAATATGAAGAACCTGAACGTATTGAGCGTCCGATGGTTCTGAACGGGCGTACTATCAAGATGACGACGGGTTGTGGATCGCTCTATGTGACGATCAATGAGACGGAACAAGGGCCATTTGAACTTTTTAACACCATCGGTAAGGCAGGTGGCTGTGCTGCAAGTCAATCTGAAGCAATAGGTCGACTCGTTTCGCTCGCGTTAAGAAGCGGTATCGAACCGGAGCGCATCATCAAAAATTTATCGGGTATCAGTTGTCACAAGCCTTACGGTTTCGGAGAGGGTAAAAATTTGTCATGCGCCGATGCTATCGCCAAGGCATTCAAAACCTACTTACACGTGCAAAATATCAGATCTGATGAAGAGGAATGGGTCAACTCATTCGGCGCCTGTCCCGATTGCGGCGGTCCGATGGAACATGAAGGCGGATGCGTGGTTTGTCGCTCTTGCGGTTACTCCGAATGCACCTGATGCGATGGCATAGGTTTTAAATAGATCATTGTTCTTTCCATGATTCATCTTCCATTGCGTAACATGGAATGCCGTGGAAGCATATGCGCTCACGGAACGACA